>JAMOAX010000008.1:0-35935 GCA_039908555.1 Magnetococcus sp. DMHC-8 | reverse complement strand
ACCATCGTCTGGTCGGTCGTCTACTGGATACTCTATCCGGCCTGGCCCATGAAAGACGGTTTTACCAGGGGGTTGCTGGGCTGGTCCATGCAACGGTGTCAGCCGCCGACCGGCCTCCTGGGCGCCACTGCCCCAGGCCGGCATGCGACCACTCCGTCCCTTGGCGATGGATTCCCGCACGGTCACAGGATCGCCCCCGTACAACCAGATGGCATCGGTCAGATTGGGGGCACCAATCGGTGGAAGCGGGGTACCGGCTATCGTGCCCTTGATCGACCCGTCCCCTTTGTCCCCGTGACACGCATTGCAGCCCGCATCGCCGTGAAACAACTGATTGCCCCGTTGGCTGGCAGTCGCATCCTTGGAACGTCCTGACAACGAGAGGACATACTCAGTCAGATCGGTGACCTGATTGTCGGCAAAGGCACCACCAACCGCCTGGGCATGGGCCGGCATCTGTCCTTCACGCCCCTTGTCGATACTCTCGAAGATGGTATTCAAATCACCGCCAAACAGCCAGTCATCGTCGGCCAGATTGGGAAAACCGCCAGCCTGCACACCGATACCGCCACTGCCGTGACAGGGGGCACAAAAATCACCGAAAACGGCCTTGCCGCCCGACATGGCATACTGCAGCAACTGATTGTCCTGGGCGATCTCCTGCAAAGAGAGTTTCTCCAGACGACTGTCGAAAGGCTTGCGTCGTGCCAGTGCCACCTCCTTTTCCTGGGTGAACTCCTGATGCATGGACCAGCCCAGCAACCCCCTGGTAAAACCGTCTTTCATGGGCCAGGCCGGATAGAGTATCCAGTAGACGACCGACCAGACGATGGTGGCATAAAAACAGTACAGCCACCATTTGGGCAGGGGATTGTTGTACTCCTTCAAGGGATACCCTTCGTCATCATCCCATTGGTGCCCGGTGGTTTCCACGTCATGCTTGTCCGTCATCACGTCGTCTCCTTTCTCATTCAGCGGGCCTGGGCCTGGTAGCTGGAAAAATCCACCAGCGTACCCAGCATCTGCAGATAGGCCAGCAGCGCATCCAACTCGGTAACCTTGTCGGGCTGACCATCAAAATCATCCTTCGGCACCTTGCTGCCATACCGTTTGGTCAGGCCGGAGGCGTCGCCGCCGGCGGATGCCTGGCTCACCAGGTCCTGTTTGGCCTGGGCAATCTGTTCATCGCTGTACGGGACGCCGACCCTGGTCAAAACCCGCATCCGCTGCTCGATATCGTCATATTTCAACCCATTTTTTTGCAGCCACGGATAGGCCGGCATGACCGATTCCGGCACCACGGAACGGGGCTGCAACATGTGAGCCCGATGCCATGCATTGGAATACTTGCCACCCACCCGGGCCAAGTCGGGCCCGGTGCGTTTGGAACCCCACTGAAAAGGATGGTCATACATGCTTTCCGCCGCCAGGGAATAGTGACCATACCGTTCTGCTTCATCCCGGAAAGGCCGGACCATCTGTGAATGGCAGTTGTAGCACCCCTCACGGAGATAAATATCCCGACCTGTCAATTCCAGTGGCGTATAGGGACGCATGCCCTCCACCTTTTCGATGGTGCTGCTGATGAAGAACAGCGGAACAATCTCCACCAGACCGCCAATGGAGAGGGCGACCAGGATCAGGATGGTCAATAAAGGAATGTTTTTTTCAAGGATTTCGTGTTTCATGGCGCTCCTCCCAATTATCCCGCCGTGGCCTGAGTCTGTCTGGAGCCGGCTTGCACTGTCATCATCAGGTTGTATGCCATGACCAGGGCCCCCACCAGAAATACCACACCACCGACCGCCCGGATCAGGTAGTAGGGATGCATGGCGGCTACCGTTTCGGCAAACGAATAACTCAGATTGCCAAAGACATCGTAAGCCCGCCACATCAACCCCTGCATGATGCCGGAGATCCACATTGCCACGATATAGATGACCACGCCGATGGTCGCCAGCCAGAAATGCAGGTTGACGAGTCGTGTCGAGTAGAGGGTCACCCCCCAAAGCCTGGGAACCATGTGGTAAAGGGCGGCGAAAGAGACCATGGCGACCCATCCCAGGGTACCGGAATGCACGTGGCCAATGGTCCAGTCCGTGTAGTGGGACAAGGCATTGACCGACTTGATGGACATCATGGGGCCCTCAAAGGTGGACATGCCGTAAAAGGACAGGGAGACCACAAAAAAACGGAGGACGGGATCGGTCCGCAATTTATGCCAGGCTCCCGACAGGGTCATGATGCCGTTGATCATGCCACCCCAGGAGGGCATCAGCAGCATGATGGAGAAGGTGGCGCCCAGGGTGCTGGCCCAGTCAGGCAGGGCCGTGTAGTGCAGATGGTGCGGTCCGGCCCAGATGTACATGAAGGACAGCGACCAGAAATGGACCACCGACAGACGGTAGGAGTAGACAGGCCGTTCCGCCTGTTTCGGCACATAATAGTACATCATCCCCAGAAAACCGGCGGTCAGAAAAAATCCGACCGCGTTGTGCCCGTACCACCACTGGATCATGGCATCCTGCACGCCGGCAAAGATCGGATAGGAGTCGGTCAGGTTGACCGGAATGGCCAGGTTGTTGACGATATGCAGCATGGCCACCGCGATGATGAACGCCAGGTAGAACCAGTTGGCCACGTAGATGTGCGGCACCTTGCGTCGCGCCAGGGTGCCCACAAAATTGACCAGGTAGGCAACCCAGACCACCGTGATCAACAGGTCAATGGGCCAGATGGGCTCGGCGTACTCCCTGCCCTGCGTCAAGCCCAGGGGATAGGTGATGACCACCAGCAACACCACCAGATTCCAGCCCCAGAAGGTGACACTGGACAGAAAGTCCGAGAAAAGACGCACCTTGCAGGTGCGCTGCACCACATAGTAGCTGGTGGCAAACAGCACTGACCCGCCGAACGCAAAAATGACCGCCGAGGTGTGCAGCGGACGCAGTCGGCCAAACGATATGTAGGGCAGGTTGGTGTTCAGGTCCGGAAAGGCCAGTTGGAACGCCAGCAGCACCCCCACCAGAAAACCGACAATGGCGTAAATAACGGCTGCAAAGGAGAACTTTTTGATGACTTCGTAGTCATATAGGTGTGTCTGGTTTGGTAGTTGGCCCACGTCATCTTCCTCCCGCTGGGTAAACACAATCCTGTCCTGACCCGGCATGCGCCACATGCCACTGAAACAGCATCATGCGTTGCTTTATAGGACGAACTGGGGTAGGATGCAAGCAAAAACGATAGACTAGGATATAAATTTGCAAGGAGTCGGGATGACTGTTGAGACAGAGTCTCTTTATGCGCCATGGAGAAAGATTTATCCCCGTTCGCAGCCGGGCTTTTTCCGCCGTTTGCGCACGGCGTGCTACACGTTGGAACTGGGCCTTTTCTTCCTGTTGCCGTTGCTGCGCTGGGAACGACCGGTTGGCCTCCCCAACCAGGCGGTCCTGTTCGACCTGCCGGCGCGCAAATTTTACATTTTCGATTTGATGATCTGGCCACAGGATATTTTCGTCCTGGCCTTTTTGCTGATCGCGGCGGCGTTGGGGCTGTTTTTGATGACGGCCCTGGCGGGACGTGTTTTTTGCGGCTACATGTGCATGCAAACGGTATGGACCGACTGGCTGCTGCAGGTGGAAATCCTGTTTGAGGGACACCGGAAGCGCCGGATCAAGCTGGATCATTCCCCCTGGACTATCAGGAAGGTGCTGATCAAACTGGGCAAACATGGCACCTGGTTGCTGATCAGTGCAGCCACCGGTGCCGCCTTCGTCGCCTACTTCATCGATGTCACGACCTTGTGGCAGCAGGTGCTGGATGGCACCTTGCCTGTTCCCGCCTGGTTCACACTGGGCTTCCTGACCGTGACCACCTACCTCATGGCCGGCTTTGCCCGGGAACAGGTCTGCATCTATATGTGTCCCTATGCCCGTTTTCAGGGGGCCATGTTTGACGATGACACCATGATCGTGGCGTATCATCCCGAGTTGGGCGAACCAAGGGAGTCCAACCGTCGCACCCGTGCCGCCATGGGAACACAGGTGGGGGAGTGTATCGATTGCGATGCCTGTGTCACGGTTTGCCCCACCGGGATCGATATTCGTGATGGGCAGCAGTACGAGTGTATCATGTGCGGGGCGTGCATCGATGCCTGTGACAGCGTCCGGGAGCGATTGGGAGCATCCCGGCGTACCCTGATGTGTTACACTTCGTTGCGGGAGATGAAGGCGGGCAAGACACACTGGCTGCGGGGCAGAGTGTTGGCTTACATGCTGCTGTTGACTCTGTTCCTGGGAGCTCTTACCCTCTATCTGGGACATCATGCCACCGTGGAATTGACTGTCATCGGTCATCGTCAACCCCTCTATGTATTGCAATCGGATGGCAGCATCCAGAACAATTACACCATGCGCATTCTGAACATGACCTCCCTTCGGCAGACCTACGCGCTCGATGTGGCCGGCTTGCCCGGGGCCTCCCTGTCCGTGGCCGCCACGGTTGTCCGGGATGACCAGGGGCGCCCGTTGCTGGCGGTGGAACCGGGAGCCGTCACCCCCTTCACAGTCTATCTGCGGCAGGCGCAGGCCCAAGTGGCACCGGGCCAAACTGCGATTCACTTCACCCTGACCGCCCAGTCACCCCAGGGCGGCTCCAGCACCTACCAGAGCGTTTTTATGAGGCCATAAGTGAACAATGTGACTCACTCGCCTGCCCGGCGCCGTTTTATCCGTTTCGAACCCTGGCCGACCGCCATTGTCCTGTTTTTTATAGTGGTGTTGGCAGTCAATGCCTTTTTCATCCGGATGAGCATGCTCACCTGGACGGGGTTGGTCACGGAAGGGGCCTATGTCAAAGGTTTGGCCTTCAACCAGGTTCTCAAGGCCCAGGAAGAGCAGAATGGACTGGGGTGGCGCGCCACCCTGGATGTGTCGGGTTTGTCGGTCGGGTCGACCCAGGCGCTGCGGGTTTCCCTCCGGGACAGGCAAGATCAACCTCTGACGGGTGCCCGCATCCAGGGACGATTGGTCCGGCCGGTTCATCAGGGTTACGATCAACTGTTTTCCATGACAGAGGGAGAGCCCGGCCGGTATGAGGCCCCCGTTACGGTGCCCCTGCCAGGCCAATGGGACATCAAACTGGAGGTGATGGCGCCTGTCGGGACCTTCCGCCATGTACAAAGGGTCTACCTGCCGACCGACCGGCAAGGAGGTTGAGATGGATGTGACCGATTGGATGCGTGTGTCCAGGCAGATATCCCTGGTGTTGCTGTTTGTGCTGTTTGTGGGCATCGTGGTTTGGAGCTTCTGGCCCGGCAACAAGAGTCGTTTTGAGAAAGCGGCGCAGGCAATCCTGGACGACAGCGATGAATAGCCGTTGAGCACCATGGTTTGTTACCATTGCGGTCTGCCTGCCCACCCCGCTGCCGTCATTCGGGAGGATGACCGGGTTTTTTGCTGTGCGGGATGCCGGGGGGCATGGCAGATGATTCAGGGGATGGGGCTGGCAGATTATTACCAGCACCGGACCGTGGATGCCGTGGGCATGCAACCCCAGGAGACAGATCGGGGCGGGCTGGCCCCGTTTGATGATCCTGTCTACCAGGACCGTCTGGTGCACGAGCAGGCCGGCCTCAAAGAGGTCTGCCTGATGCTGGAAGGCATGCATTGCGCGGCCTGCGTCTGGCTGAATGAGCAGGTGCTGCGCAAGCTGCCCGGGGTTGAGGAGGTATGGATCAACTTTGCCACCCACCGGGCGCGGGTGCGATGGGACCCCCTGCAGCTCTCCCTGTCCCACATCATCGGTACGGTGCGCCGCATCGGTTACCAGGCCGAACCGTACGATCCCACTCACCACGAACGCCTGCGCAGCCAGCGGGACCGGGCCCTGCTGACCCGACTGGGGGTGGCCGGGTTCGGGGCGGCCAACGTCATGTTTGTCGCCGTGGCTCTGTATGCGGGTTATTTCCAGGGGATGGAGGCGGATACCAAGCAGTTTTTTCATTGGGTTTCCCTGGCGCTGGCGACGCCGGTCATTCTGTTCAGCGGCAGCCTGTTTGTGCGCGGTGCCTGGCAGGGGCTGCGCATGGGGCGCCTGACGATGGATCTGCCCATTGTGCTGGGGGCCTGGATAACCTACGGCTACAGTGTGGTGGTCACCGTGCGACAGAGCGGAGAGGTCTACTTCGATTCGGTGACCATGTTCCTGTTCGTATTGCTGACCGGGCGATTTCTGGAGTCGGTGGCCTGCAGCAAGGCGGCCAGTGCCATGGAGCGACTGCTCAACCTGACCCCTCGCCATGCCGTGGTGATGCGTGACGGAGAACAGTGCAGCATCCCGGTTCGGGATGTGCAGGTGGGAGAACAGGTCGTGCTCAAACCGGGGGAACGGATTCCGGTGGACGGCACTGTGCTGTCCGGTTGTACCTGTGTGGATGAATCCATGCTGACCGGCGAATCTTTGCCGGTTGCCAAAAACCCCGGGGATGGCTTGATGGCCGGCACCCTGAACCTGGACGGCGCAGTCATGATGACGGTCGTGCGGGTCGGGGAAGAGACCGCTCTGTCCCGCATCCTGCATTTGGTGGAGACGGCCCAGGCCGAGCGTCCCCCCATTCAGGGGATGGCGGATCGGGTGGCAGCACGCTTTGTGGGCATTGTCTTGTGTCTGGCGGCCGCGACGCTGGGAATCTGGTGGTGGCTGGACCCCGCCCAGGCCATGGAAAATACCGTGGCGGTCCTCATCATCACCTGCCCGTGCGCCCTGGGGCTGGCAGCCCCGGTCACCATGACGGTCGCCATGGGCGCCGCCGCCCGTCAGGGCATTCTGATCAAAAATGGCGAGACCTTCGAGCGTCTGGCACAGGTCACGCAGATCGTGCTGGACAAGACCGGTGTCGTCACCCTGGGCATGCCGCGTGTGGAACAACTGCTGCCCGTGGGAGAAACGAACGAACGGGAACTGTTGACCTGTGCCGCTGTCGTGGAACAGCACTCCGAACACCCGGTGGGTCGCGCCATTTTTCAGGCCTTTCAGAGCCGAGGCTGGACCCTGGCGGACGGGGTGCACGCGGTCAGAAACAGGCCCGGGCTGGGCATGGAGGTGACGTGGCAAGGTCACCGGCTGCGGGTGGGACGACCGGCATTCGTCCTGGAGGCGTCGAAAGAGGCCATGCCGATGCCACGGGAGGACCCGGAACATCCGGTCACCTGGGCAGCCTGCGGGCGGGATGGACGGTTGCTGGGCTGGATCGGCCTGAGCGACACCCTGAAACCCCACGCCGGACAGGTGGTGGAGGCGTTGCGGCAGATGGGCTTGTCGGTCATGCTGCTGTCGGGAGATCGACGGGCGGTGGTGGAGGCCGTGGGGCGTCTGATCGGTGTCGATCAGGTGGTCAGTGATGTCCTGCCGGAGGGCAAGGAGCAGGTGGTGGCCGGGTTGCAGCAGGCAGGCAAGGTGGTGGCCATGGTGGGTGATGGGGTGAACGATGCCCCGGCCCTGGCACGGGCCAATGTGGCCATGGTGGTGGCCAATGCCTCGGATCTGGCGATCGCCTCTGCCGATGTCATGCTGCTCAATCGGGATTTGCATTCGGTGGTGCGGGCTGCCGTGTTGGCCCGCCGGACGGTGCACATTATTCGTCAAAATTATCTGCTTTCATTGTGTTACAATCTGCTGGCCATTCCGTTGGCCATGGCCGGTCTGGTCGCTCCCATCATCGCAGCCATTGCAATGCCTGTATCCAGTCTGGTGGTAGTGGGCAATGCCCTGCGTTTGCGCCAGGGCAGCGGGGCTTCCTAGCGATGGATACCATTTACCTGTTGCTGCCCCTGGCCCTGTTGCTGGGCATTGGGGCATTGGGATTGCTGATCTGGTCGGTCCGCCATGGCCAGTTCGACGACATGGAAGGACCGGCCCATCGCATTCTGTTTGAGGATGATCAGGAACTGATTCCGACCCGTCCGGTGCATCTCCCTGCGTCCGTGTGCAGGTCTGATCAGCAAGAGGGAGGCCAGAGTGGCAATACCGGCCATGCTGACCCATTACAGGGATGACATGAATTGCCATTTTACAAAGGCGGGGTCGGTCTGGTAGTCTCTTGTGACAGGATTTGCCGGAGAGAAAAATCGCAAGAGGGTGATCCATGAAAGATGCCAATCATTATTTTACCTATTATGCCTTCATCTTTCTGGTACTGCTGGCGATGGGATCTGGGCTGCTGGTGATCATGGATCTGGGCACCTTCCTGGCGTCCAGTCAGGCAGAACATGCGGCCATCAACCATGGCATGGATGCCCTGGACCGATTACAACGTGCCCAGATTCATTTCAAGAAACAGGTTCAGGAGTGGAAAAACATTCTGATCAGGGGACAGGACCCTGACAGCTACAAAAAATACTGGCACCTGTTTGTTGAAGAGGAAAACCGGGTGCAGGTCCATTTGCTGGCGGCGATTGCCGTCCTGCAAAAGCTGCAGACGACAGGTGATGTGCTGGCCGCAATACGTGCCGTGCAGAGTGAACATGATCGCCTGGGCAGTCGCTACCGTCAGGGTATTGCCTTGTTTGATGCAAACAATATCCAATCTTTCAGAACGGTGGATACCTTTGTACGCGGTATTGATCGCGAATCGACGGATGACATGGATCGTTTGCTGGAACAGGTGAGAACGGCAATCAAGACCATTCTGGCCGATGATCAGGCACGGGATATGAGAGAGTATCGAGAGAGAATAATCAAGGAAAGCACCGTTCTGCTGTTCATGGTTGTTGCCATCGCCCTGACCGTGAACTGGAACCGCCGCTTGCGGGAAGAGGTGGCCAGGCGCCAGTTGGCTGAAGAATCATCACGCAAGGAGCGGGATTTTATCCGTGCTTTGATCAATGCCCTGCCCGGCACTTTCTGTCTGATCAATCCAGAGGGGCGATTTGATTTGTGGAACCGGAAACTGGAAGAAATGTCCGGTTATGATCCGGCAGCCATGGCGGCCTCCTCGCCCAGTGATTTTTTCCGGGGTGATGAGCGTCTCCATATTGCCGAACGGATACAGGAAGCCTTCATGAATGGCCATGCAGTTGGAGAGGCATCACTGGTCGCCAAAGGGGGCGCAGTGACGCCCTGTTATTTCGTCGGGCATCGCATTGAACTGGATGGAACGGCCTATCTGGCTGTCATGGGATTGGATATCACCGAACGTAAACGCATGGAACAGGCCTTGCGCGCCAGTGAACAGCAGTTGCGCGAGATTTTTAATGTCATGGGTGATGGGGTCTACATTGTCGATCAGGAACACCGTATCGAATTCATCAATCCCGTCATTCAACAGATTTTCGGTAATCGCGATGGGCGGTTGTGCTATCAGTATTTTCATGAGCGCACTGCGCCCTGTCCCTGGTGCAAGAATGCCCAGGTGTTTGCCGGTCAACTGGTCAAATGGGAGTGGTCTTCTGCCAGGACGGGTCAAACGTTTGAACTGCTGGATGTCCCTCTGCGCCGTCCGGATGGACGGATCAGCAAGGTGGAGTTTTTTCATGACATCACCGAGCGCAAACAGATGGAGAATGCCTTGCGCCAGGCCAAGGAGGCGGCCGAAGTGGCTGCCCGGGCCAAGGGAGCATTCCTGGCGGCCATGAGCCATGAAATCCGCACTCCCATGAATGTGGTGTTGGGAATGTCCGAGGTGCTGCTGGAGACCGACCTGGATGCGGAGCAACGCACCCTCGTGCAAACGATGCACCGGTCAGGCGCGGCGCTGATGGGGGTGATCAATGACGTATTGGACTTTTCCCGCATCGAAGCGGGACATTTTGTCGTCTCCGAACAGCCTTTCTCGCCACGTCAGCTTGTTGAGGAAACAGCGCGTCTGTTGCGGATGACAGCGGAAGAGAAGGGATTGCTGCTGGTCGATGAGGTCGTGCCCGGCGTACCGGAAATTGTCCTGGGTGACGATGGACGGGTGCGTCAGGTGCTGATCAATCTGCTCGGCAATGCCATCAAGTTTACCCATCGTGGGCAGGTCTCTGTCCGACTGGCCAGCCATGCCCAGGAACCGGACACGCTGTTGTTCCGTGTAACCGATACTGGCATCGGCATTGCCCCGGAACATATGACGCACATTTTTGAGCAGTTCACCCAGGCCGACTCGGGCATTGCCCGACGTTATGGGGGTAGTGGTTTGGGTTTGGCGATTTCTCAGCGGTTGTTGGAACTCATGGGTGGTCGGATATGGGCAGAAAGCCGTCCGGGAGAGGGCAGCGCTTTTTATTTTACACTGCCAGCGCGTCCCGCAGCAGCACCAGTCCTGGCATCTGCTGCTGCGGAACACACGTCATCTGCCACCACCCGGAGCCTGCGCATCCTGCTTGCGGAAGATGCCCTGGACAACCAGTTGCTTTTTCGTACCTACCTCAAAAAGACGCCACACCATCTGGTTATCGTTCCGGATGGTGTGGCAGCGGTGGCGCGTCTTCAGGCAGAGCCATTCGACTTGCTGTTGACGGACATTGAAATGCCCAACATGGATGGTTATGCTGCCACACGTGCCATCCGCCAATGGGAACGGGAGCAGGGGCGCAAGCCCTTGACGATCATGGCCCTGAGTGCCCATGCGGGTATTGAAAAGCGGGACGAAAGCCTGGCCGCCGGTTGTGATGGACATCTGACCAAACCCATCGGGAAGCAAATGTTGCTGGATGCTGTGCAACGGGTTGCGGTCTCCGTCAGCCAGCACGATTTGTGGAATGCTGTCCAGTGTGTTCCAGAGGAACAACAACCGGGCGCCATGCCGGGTCAACAGGGAGACTGAGCCGATGCTCGACAACGAGATCTTTATACGCACAACGGACGAACGGGGCCGGGAACGGCTTGCCATCAGACTGTCTGTACCGCAGGGCGTGTTGCGCAACATGGGACTCCTGACGGGCGAAACGGGTGGCAACGAGACGGATTTGCGGGTCACACAGATTCCTGTCAAGGCCATGCGGGGAATCAGGGACCGGTGCATGTACACCGCCGATTTCGGCACCGTGGAGAATGATCCGTCCTTTGCCGCCCCCGTGCAGTTGGTGACCATTCCCTGCCGGTCGGCGCTGGACGACGGCCAATGCAATCGGATGGGGCCGGTCGAATCCTGTCCTCTGTTCGGGATGCTCTCTGCGGTGGAGAGCCCGGACAAGGTGCGCGTGGACCTGATCGTGGCACCAGTGCTCCCGGGTGGCACCCTCCCGGCGGCCGCGCAGCCGTTGCTGGTGCAAAAACGGGATCTCTACCAGCGCTCGCTGAGTCAATGGGAAGATGCCCTCGCCCCGGTCAACATGCTGATGGATGCCACCCTGCGGGGGTTGCAATTCTGGGCCAGATCCTGGTTTGGCAGTGGCGGTTCGGACCCGCGATGAGCAAACATCTCATGCCATTTCCAGATCAAAAGGGCCGAGGCCCGTACTGTGTTTTTGCGCGATTTGACTGGCAAGATGCTACAGCAGCACCCGTTCCATCTCTGCCTGCTGCAGCGTCGTGCGCCACTCCCTGCCCAGGATGCGCTTGGCCAACTCGACCACCATGAAGTGGGCCTCGATGGGCCGGTCGACCCGTTGCCGGGACAACCCCTGGTAACAGGACGGACAGGAGGTGAACACCTGGACCGGCGGGCCGTGCGTGCCATCTGCTGCCCCCTGACCGGTCGGCAGTTCCATGGCCTTGCGAAAACGTACCTGGGTGGCAATGTCCGGGCGCGACAGGGCAAACAGACCGGATTCGCCGCAACAACGGTCTGTCAGTCGGGCCGCCCCGCCCAGCAGGGTCGAGGCCACCTGCCGGGGATCATGGCGCTGCATCGGTGAATGACACGGGTCGTGAAACAGGAATGTCTCCTCTCCCGCCGGGGCGCGCACTCCCTTTTCCAGCAAATATTCATGAATGTCCATCAGCCGACAACCCGGAAAAATGTTGTCAAAGGCATAGGTCTGCAATTGCGCAAGACAGGTGCCGCAGGAGACCAGCACGGTCTTGATCTCCATGTCGCTCAAGGCGTCGGCCATGCGATGAAACAGCACCCGATTGCTGATGGCCATGCGCCGACCGATGGCCTCTTCGCCCGCCGCCGTCTGGGGAAAACCACAGCACAGATAGCCTGGCGGCAGAACCGTCTGGACCCCCACGTGTCGCAGCATGGCCAGGGTGGCCAGGGCGATCTCGCTGAACAGCCGCTCACAACCACAACCGGGAAAATAGAAAACCGTCTCGAGGGGGGTCGGCACGGCGCTCTTCAGGATGGGAATGGTCTCCGTGTCCCCCAACCCCAGAAAAGTGCGGGCGGTCAGGGGAGAGAGATCGCCCGGGAGCGGGCTGGCCAGCAACTGGGAGAGATGGGTTGCCAAAGAGGGAGGTGTTCCGGTCGCCACAGGCGGATCATCCCGCTGCCACCCCACCATGGCCTGCCAGCGATGTCCCAGGCGCTGGGCGGCATATCCCCATTGAATCAGGGTGCGACGGGCCAGTTGAATGAGACCGGGATCAGTCACCGTCAGGAACGCCATGGCCAACCGTTTGCCGGGGTTGCCATCCTGTCTGCCACGCGCCCGCAGCACCTCTCGCATGCGAATGGTGACCAGTCCAAAATCAATGCCGACCGGGCAGGGTTTGGCACAACGGTGGCAGATGGTGCAATGGTCGGCCAGATCCCGCAGCTCATCACAATGGTGGAGGGCATTCCCACCCGTCGGCCGGCTGATGCGACGGGTCTGCTCGTCGTACAAAAAGGCTTCAATCACCAGTCCGGTCGCCAGGATTTTGTTGCGCGGTGAATAGAGCAGGTTGGCCTGCGGGACATGGGTCGAGCAGACCGCCTTGCATTTGCCACAGCGCAAACAGTGACGAATGTCGTTGTTGAGCGCCTCCATGGCACTCTCCTTGAGGATCAGCGCCTCCTTCTGCACCAGACGCAGCGACGGCGTGTAGGCATTCTCCAGTCCGGCTCCGGGCAACAATTTGCCCCGGTTGAAACAGCCTTGCGGGTCCACCTGTTGTTTGTAGCGCACAAAATCCGCGATGGTCCTGGCATCCAGGAAACGAAATTTGGTCAATCCGATGCCGTGTTCCCCGGAGATGCACCCCCCCAATGCCTGGGCCAGGGCCATGATCCGCTCCACCATCCGGTCGGCGGCCTGCAGCATCTCATAATCATTGGAGTTGACCGGAATATTGGTGTGCACGTTGCCGTCGCCGGCATGCATGTGCAGCGCTGCAAACAGACGGCTGGAGCGCAAGCCGGCATGGATGGCCTCCAATTGCCTGCGCACTCCCTCCCACAGATCGCCGCCGAACAAATTGTGCAGCGGTTGGGCCACCTCTGTCCGGTAGGAGATGCGCAGGGCGCGTCGCAGCAACAACTGGATCAACCGTTCTCCCGGTCGGGCCAGCGCCCGTTCTGCCGGCTCCAGTGGCAACTCGGGCGCGGCCACCGGCGCTTCCAGATGATCGAGCAGGGTTTGCCAGCGTTGTTCCACCCGGGCCAGCAATTGCACGGCTGCCTGTTGCTTGCCGATCAGGATGGCCTCGTTTTCCTGCTCCGCGCCACCCGGCAGCCGCCCGGTCAGGCAGTGTGACCAGGCATCTCCCGACAAAAAACGGCGCACGGACTGGAGAATGTGCACCTTGTTGCCGATGGATTGCTCAATGTTGAGCCGTTCGATCCCCTCGTTGTATTCGGCCAGACGTTCCAGCGGAATGACCACATCCTCATTGATCTTGAAGGCATTGGTATGGGCCGCGATGGCGGCCGTGCGGGAACGGTCGGACCAGAACTGCTCCCGTCCCTCCGGGGTGGTGGCCACAAACCCCTCGCCGCCCCGGGTCCCGGCCAACTGGATGACATGGGCCGCCGCTGCGGCAACGGCCGACTGATCATCTCCCACCAGGTCGGCCAGCAGCACCATTTTGGGCCTTTCCCGGCGGGTGGCCTTGGCATTGTAGCCGATGGCCCGAACATACCGCTCGTCCAGGTGCTCCAGTCCGGCACAACCCACCTCGGCATGCTGGTCCAGATAACGTTTAATCTCGACAATGGCCGGCACCGCCTGTCCCAGATCGGGATCATAAAATTCCAGACAGACGGTATGGGTGTGACGGGGCATGGGATGCAGCAGAAAAACGGCACTGGTGATCAGGCCGTCACACCCCTCCTTCTGGATGCCGGGCAGGCCCCCCAGCCATTTGTTGGTGACATCCTTGCCCAGTCCCGGCTTGCGAATCTGGTCGGTGGGAATGGTCAGCAGCTCGGGCATGCCGACGGGAGTCTGGCCATCGGCCGCCAGGCGATTGACCTGAAAACGGGCGACAGGCAGGTCGTGCAACTTGCCCAGATTGTGGTCCAGGCGTTGTACTTCCAGCCACTGCACGCCGGGCCGCCCGTTTTGTGCCGGGACCACCATGCGCCAGGAGAGCAGATTGTCCAATGTGGTGCCCCACAGGACCGCCTTCTTGCCACCGGCATTCATGGCAATATTGCCGCCGATGGTAGAGGCACTTTGCGAGGTGGGGTCCACCGCAAACACATGACCGGTCGCCTCGGCTGCCAGGGCCACCCGTTTGGTGACGGCCCCGGCCTCCACCCGGATGGATGGCACCTCCTGCGCCACCCCTGGCACACGCCGGTGGAGCACCGGCCCGATGGCATCCAGACGCTCCACATTCAACACCACGGTATCCTGGTGCAGGGGCACACCCGAGCCGGTATAGCCGGTGCCGCCTCCCCGGGGAATGATGGTCAACCCCAAGGCCATGCAGGCCGCCACCAGCGGCCCCACCTCTGTTTCATTGCCCGGGGTCAGGACCAGGGTGGGACACGCCACCCGCCAGTCGGTGGCATCGGTCATCTGGGAGACCCGGGCCATGATACTGAAATCGATATGGTCACGGCGGGTGATACGGGCCAGTTTGTGGACGATACGCTCTCGCCGGGTCCGCAGATGGCGAAACTCCTCGGCAAACGCCTGGACGGCCCGCTGGGCGGCGTCGACCAGATGAAAGACCAGCGGCTGGGTGTCCGGTTGGGTCGCCCGGGCACGGATGCGCTCCAGACGTTCTTCCATGGCTGCCAGCACCGCCTGCAACCGCCTGGGATCGGCCAGCAGATCCTCCTGCAGCAGCGGATTGCGGGTAAAAATCCACAGATCGCCCAACACCTCGAACAGCATGCGGGCGGAACGACCGGTTTGACGGTGGGTGCGCAACCGGTTCAGGATGGCCCAGCTCTCCTGACCCAGGAAGCGGATCACGATCTCCCGGTCGGAAAATGAGGTGTAATTATAGGGTATTTCTCTGATTTTTTCACTGTCGCCGCCGGCACCGGCGCGCGGAGGCGGCGTGGCGGTCATGGCGCCCAAAAGCGCCGGCTGTCGTGCCGGACAGACGGAGAGGGGATCGGTCAACGCCACCCCAACGCCTACTTCCGCCATTTCAGGCTGCAGCCCATGCTGGCATGCTGAGGTTCCGGCACCGGCTCTTCTGCCAGCAAGGCCAGAATGGCCCGTTTCATCTCTTCGGTGCGGACGGTGGCAGGATTGCGGGGAGAATCGTCCAGTCGTCCCCGATAGCGCAACGTGCGCTCCCGGTCAAAGACAAAAAAATCCGGCGTACAGACCGCCCCGTAGGCCCGGGCGACATCCTGCGATTCATCCAGGAGATAGTCGAATGGGTAACCGTACTCCCGGGCCCGTTTTTTCATGTTGTCAAAATTGTCTTCCGGATAGCTGATGGGATCGTTGCTGTTGATGGCCACAAAGGCCACCCCCCGTGGCTGCAGCGCGTTGGCCAGGGCAATCAGACGCGCCTCGATCGCCTGGACGTAGGGACAATGGTTGCAGATGAACATGACCACCAACACCGGCGCCTCGGCATAGTCTGCCAGAGAGTGGGGCCGATCATCGATACCGGGCAGGGAAAAATTGGCAGCGACCGCTCCCATGCTGCCCGGCGGAGTATACAAGAGAACCATTCATTCACCTCCGTTGTTGTTGTCTGGTTGAGTACAGTCCGACGGGAAGGTCATCACCTCCTGAATCCGTTCTGCCCCCACTGCCAGCATGACCAGTCGGTCCAGACCCAGCGCCACCCCGGCACATTCGGGCATGCCATGGGCCAGGGCCTGGAGGAAGGGTTCATCGATGGGCAGTGGCACTTTGCCCAGCTCCTGGCGTTGCCGGTTGACCTGCAGGAGTCGTGCCCGCTGCTCGATCGGGTCGGTCAACTCCTGATAGCCGTTCGCCAGTTCCACACCTGCCACATACAGCTCAAACCGTTTGGCCACGGCCGGTGGTCCCGGCTCAATCCGGGCCATGGCCGCCGCAGCGGGGGGAAAGTCCACCAGAAAAACCGCTCCGCCCATGGCCCGCAACCCCGGTTCCACCTGTTGCACCAGCAACAGATCCAGCAGGGCCTCCCGTTCCAGGTCGTCGGGCAGGAGACAGGAAGGGAGAACCGGCGACAACGGCGACACACCCTGCCGGCTGGCAGCCAGCAAGGTGGCCTGACTGTCGGTGAAGGGATCGACACCGGCAAAATGCCGAAAAGCATCCGCATAACGCCAGATGGCAGCCGGTCTGTCGGGGCCGCAGGGGGCTCCAGGCCCATCAGCCCATACGGCCACCAGCAGCGCTTCCACTTCGGTCATCAGCTCCAGGCAGGTCCAGCCCGGTCGATACCACTCCAGGATGGCAAACTCCGGGTTGTGCAGGGCACCATGCTCTCCGGACCGGAAGGCCCGACCGATCTGATAGATCGGCCCCAGGCCCGCCGCCAGCAACCGCTTCATGGCGGTCTCGGGCGAGGTGAGCAGGAATCCCTGTTGACAAACGATGGGATCTTGATGCAACTCGGGCGCGACCGACGGCAGGCAGTGGGGCGTCTCCACCTCCATCACCCCCCGTTGCCAGAAAAAGGCACGAACCCGCTGCAGCAGGCGGGCGCGCTGTTGCAATATGGATCGGGAGGCGGCAGGACGCCAGGGATGGCCGGTCATCGAGACCTTATTTGGCCCGCTCCACGTAATCTCCCGTCCGGGTGTCCACGCGAATCCGCTCCCCTTCATTGACGAACAGCGGCACCTTGACAATCGCTCCCGTTTCCAGGGTGGCCGGTTTGCTCGCACCGGAGACGGTATCCCCCTTGACCCCCGGTTCACACTGGGCGACGGTCAACACCACGAACTGGGGCGCCACGACGGCGATGGCCTTGCCTTTCCAGAGTGTGACCTGATAGGCTTCCTGCTCTTTCAGCCAGTGGATGGCATCCCCGACCTGGATGGTGGTCAACGCCACCTGTTCGCAACTGCCCGGGTCCATGAAATGCCAGAATTCGCCATCGCTGTAGAGATATTGCATCTCCGTGTCGATGATGTCAGCCTTGGCCACGGTTTCGCTGGACTTGAAAGTCCTTTCGATGACCCGGCCATCGATGAGATTTTTGATTTTGATCTTGGTGAAAGCCTGCCCCTTGCCGGGTTTGACGAAATCAGCACCAACGATGATCCACGGCAGCCCGTCAATCTCCACCCGGGAGCCCTGCCGCAATTGATTATGGGTTAGCATTTTTTTCCCTTACGTTTTTTGTTGACCTGCACGACCCGACCGCCAGACCGGACACTCTGAACGATATGCCCATGTTTGCCAAGGATCACCCTGCCGCCCATGCCCGTGACGACCTGCCGGGGCGGCAACCACGGCCCGACCGGTCAGCCGGCCTGGACATCGAAGCCCGACAGGCCGCCGCTCTGTATCCCCTCCGCGTGCCATCCGCCTGGGCCGGACGGATGGCCTGGCACGACCCCCGGGACCCCCTGCAGCGGCAGGTCATGCCCTCCGGCGAGGAGTTGCGCCCGGCGGTCGGGTTTGTCACCGACCCCCTGGCGGAACAGGCGGGACGCACCCTGCCGGGCTTGCTGCAAAAATATGCCGGGCGCGTCCTGCTCCAGGTCTCCGGGGCCTGCCCCATCCACTGCCGTTTTTGCTTCCGCCGGCACGACGGCTATGCCAACCTGCCCGACAGCCAGTCTGCCTGGTCTCCAGTCGTGGCGGCGATTGCCAACGACCCATCCCTCCGGGAGGTGGTCCTGTCCGGTGGCGATCCGCTCATGCAGTCGGACCGGTTTTTGATGGCACTGGTGCGACGACTGGCCGATATCCCGCACCTGCAGCGCCTGCGCGTGCACAGCCGCATGCCGGTGGTCACCCCCAGACGGGTCGGCCCCCGGTTGCTTCAGTGGCTGACCGCCACCCGCCTCACCCCAGTGCTGGTGATTCACTGCAACCATCCCGCCGAACTGGATGCCACCGTGCTGGCCGGCCTGACCCGCCTGCAACAGGCCGGTGTCCTGGTCCTGAACCAGTCGGTCCTGCTCAGAGGGGTCAACGACGACCCGGCAATCCTGGCCGACCTGTGCGAGACCCTCGTCAACCACCGGGTGTTGCCCTACTATCTCCATCTGCTGGACCCGGTGGCCGGGTCGGCCCATTTTCAGGTCGACCGGGAACAGGCCCGGAGCCTGATCAGCCAACTGCAGGCGCGCCTGCCCGGTTATGCCGTCCCGAAGCTGGTCTGGGAACAACCGGGGCAGCCATCAAAAATGCCCGTCGAGCTGTGTATGCCCTGATACCCGGTTGATAGCGAACATACCATCACACGGATCGCAGCAGCACGTCACAGTGTGTTTTCCGAACGCGGCATTACCAGATCAGTTTGGGAAATTTCTTCCTGGCCAGCATGTAACCGCCCACCACACCCACGGCCAACAACACCCACGGATTCAGACTGCCCAGACTGAATCCCAGCACCTTGCCGGACAACAGACTGGCCGGCACACTGCTGGCCGTGGCAGTCGAGGTGACCACCATGCCATTGCCCGCCACATGGGCGGCGCCCACGGCCTTGCCAGCCGCGCCGGCCATCTGGGCACCCCCCAGCTTCATGGCCTCAAACTTGACCACACCGGGACCGACGACGGTGGCCTGCTCGCCGGCCATCAACATTTTTGCAATTTCCACCTGTGGCATGTTGGCTCCTTTCAGTTATCCATTGTGTATACAAATGATCGGTGTCACCCGATCGCGGTCACAAATGATCGCGCACCAGCAACTCGGCGATCTGCACGGCATTCAGGGCGGCTCCCTTGCGCAAATTGTCCGCCACCACCCACAACTGCAACCCATGCTCGACACTCTCGTCGGCCCGAATGCGGGAGACATAGGTGGCATCTTTGCCCGCCGCCTCCCGAGGGGTCATGTAAAGCAACTGGGCGGGATCATCCACCACCTCCACCCCTGGCGCCCGGGCCAGGATTTCCCGGGCCTGTGCGGGACTCAAGGGCCGTTCCGTCTCAATCGTAACGGCCTCCGAATGGCTGTTGAAAACGGGCACGCGCACCGTCGTTGCCGTCAACCGGATGGCAGGATCGAGAATTTTCCGGGTCTCGTTGACCATCTTCATCTCTTCCTTGGTGTAGCCGTTCTCGAGAAACACATCAATTTGTGGAATGAGGTTGAAGGCGATCTCTTTGGTGAATTTTTTGGGAGGTACCCGCAAGGTGGTGGCATAGATGGCGCGGGTCTGCTCAAACAGCTCATCCATGGCCTCCTTGCCGGCCCCGGAGACCGCCTGGTAGGTGGAGACCACCACCCGCCGGATGCCCGCCGCATCATGCAAAGGCTTCAGGACCACCACCATCTGAATGGTCGAACAGTTGGGGTTGGCAATGATGCCCTTGTTGACATACTGGGCAATGGCGCCCGGATTGACCTCCGGCACCACCAGGGGCACCTCGGGGTCCATGCGGAAGAACGATGTGTTGTCAATCACCACACAACCGGCGGCGGCCGCCTTGGGGGCGTAGAGGCTGGAGACCTTGGCCCCGGGCGAAAACAGCCCGATCTGGACATGGGAAAAATCAAACTCCGCCAGGTCCCGCACCACCACCTCCCGGCCGGCAAACGGCAGGGTGGTGCCTGCCGAGCGGCTGGAGGCCAGCAGAAAGATTTCCTTGATCGGAAACCGGCGTTCTTCCAGTATGTTCAAAATCTCCCGTCCCACATTGCCGGTGGCACCCACCACAGCCACATTGAACAGTTTGGTTGCTTGTTGGTCGTTCATGTTGGTTCCTTGTCCCTTAACCTGATGCAAAACTCAAGACAATGCCGCCAGCACGGCATCACCCATGGCCACCGTGCCCACTTTCTGGGTACCCGGCTGGAAAATGTCCGGCGTCCGCAAGCCCTGATCCAGGACACGATGGACCGCCGCCTCGATCCGATCAGCCATGTCCGGCAACCCCAGGGAGTGACGGAACATCATGGCCACCGAGAGAATGGTCGCCAACGGATTGGCAATCCCCTGTCCGACGATGTCCGGTGCCGAGCCATGAATGGGCTCATAGAGGGCAAACTGCTCTCCCAGCGAGGCAGACGGCAGCATGCCGATGGAGCCGGTCAGCATGCTGGCCTCATCGGAGAGAATGTCCCCGAACATGTTGGTGGTCACAATGACATCAAACTGCCGGGGGTTGCGGATCAATTGCATGGCGGCATTGTCTACGTACATGTGGGTCAAGGTCACCTCCGGAAACGCCTTGCCCACCGAGATGACCACTTCGCGCCACAGTTCGGTTGACTCCAGGACATTGGCCTTGTCCACCGAACAGAGCCGTTTTTGCCGGGCAGTCGCCACCCGGAAGGCCGAGCGGGCAATCCGTTCAATCTCGCGGGTGGTATAGACCAGGGTGTTGACGCCGCGCTGTTCGCCATTGGCCAGGGTCTCCACCCCCCGGGGCTCTCCGAAATAGATGCCGGAGGAGAGTTCCCGAACCACCATGATATCCGTTCCCTCCACCACCTCCCGCTTCAGGGTGGAGGCATCCACCAACTGGGGAAACACCGTGGCGGGGCGCAGATTGCAATAGAGATCCAGGGCCTTGCGAATGCCCAACAGGCCCCGTTCCGGTCGCACCTCGTAGGGCAGGGGTTCCCACTTGGGTCCGCCCACCGCCCCCAGCAGCACCGCATCGGCCTGTCTGGCCTGGATCAGGGTCTCTTCCGGCAGGGGATGGCCGGTGCGGTCATAGGCGGCACCGCCGATCAATCCCTCCTCCAGATACAGCGACAGATGGCCTTGTGCGGTCACCCAATCCAGAATCTTGCGCGCCTCCGCGACGATTTCCGGGCCAATGCCATCCCCTGGCAACAACAAAATGGTCTTTCTGGACATCAATCATGCTCCCTGTGGCAAGAACGCCCAGGGAGTTTCCTGGCGTCGTTGCTGTTCATACTGTTCAATCGCCGGCAAATGCTGCAAGGTCAAGCCAATATCATCCAGGCCATGCAGCAGGCAATGGCGTCGGAAAGGGTCCACGGCAAAAGGCAGGGTGTCCCCACCCGGTGTCGTGACCTGTTGGGCTTCCAGACTGACGGTCAGCACGTAACCCGGCGTCGTCAGCGTCTCCCGCATCAGGTGGTCAACCGCTTCACCCGGCAGCACCATGGGCAGAATGCCGTTCTTGAAGCAGTTGTTAAAAAAAATATCGGCAAAACCAGGGGCAATGACGACCCGGATGCCGTAATCCAGCAGGGCCCAGGGGGCATGCTCGCGACTGGAACCACAGCCGAAATTGTCCCGGGCCAGCAGAATGGCCGCCCCCTGATAACGCGACTGATTGAATACGCAATCAGGATTGAGGGGACGTCCGGCGCAGGATTGTCCCGGTTCCCCCCGGTCCAGGTAGCGCCATTCATCGAACAGATTGGGCCCAAAACCGGTGCGGCGGATGGATTTCAAGAATTGTTTCGGAATGATGGCATCCGTATCCACGTTGGCCCGGTCGACAGGCACGACCAGAGCGGTCAACTCCCTGAAAGGTTCCATATTGTACAACTCCCTGACGTCATTGTTAACCGGCGCTGATGTCGACGAAATGGCCGGCCACGGCGGCCGCGGCCGCCATGGCCGGACTGACCAGATGGGTACGCCCGCCCGGTCCCTGCCGCCCCTCAAAATTGCGATTGGAGGTGGAGGCACAGCGGTCGCCCGGGCCCAGAATATCGGCATTCATGGCCAGACACATGGAGCAGCCCGGTGCCCGCCACTCAAAACCAGCCTCCCGGAAGATGCGATCCAGCCCTTCCGTCTCGGCCTGCTGTTTGACCAGGCCCGTCCCGGGCACCACCAGTGCCTGTTTGATGGAGGATGCCACCCGTTTGCCCGCCACCTGTTCGGCAGCCAACCGCAAATCCTCGATCCGGCCATTGGTGCAGGAGCCGATAAAAACGGTATCCAGAGGGATATCCTGCACGGCGGTGCCGGGTTGCAGGCCCATGTAGGAGAGGGCCTTGGCCATGGAGTTCCGCCGCACGGCATCGGTTTCGAGCCCCGGATCGGGAATGCGGCCATGCACAGGCAGGGTCATTTCCGGCGAGGTTCCCCAGGAGACCTGAGGTGCAATCTGACCGGCATCAAAGGTGAGCGTTTGGTCATAGGTGGCCCCCGGGTCGGCCTGCAGTTGGCGCCACGCGGCGACGGCCTGTTCCCAGGCGGCCCCCCTGGGCGCCATGGGCCGATCCTGAAGATAGGCGATGGTCTTGTCGTCCACGGCCACCAGCCCCGCCCGGGCGCCGGCCTCGATGGCCATGTTGCAGAGGGTCATGCGCCCTTCCATGGAGAGTGCATGGATGGTGGTGCCGGTCAACTCCATGACATGACCGGTTCCCCCCGCCGTGCCGATTCGGCCAATGATGTAGAGGATGACGTCCTTGGCCGACACCCCGCGCGCCAGGGTTCCGTCCACCTGGATGCGCATGGTTTTCGGTTTTTTTTGAGGCAGGGTCTGGGTGGCCAGGACATGTTCCACCTCGGAGGTGCCGATCCCGAAAGCCAGGGCGGCGAACGCCCCGTGGGTGGCGGTGTGGGAATCTCCGCACACCACGGTCAGGCCGGGCAGAATGACGCCCTGTTCCGGTGCCATCACATGCACCACCCCCTGGCGAATATCCGCCATGCCGAACTGGCGAATACCAAAAGTGCGGCAATTGGCATCCAGGGTTTCCACCTGCAGACGGGCGACGGGATCGACAATGCCCAGTTCCCGGTCTTTGGTGGGCACGTTGTGATCCGGCACGGCGATGGTCGCCTCCGGGCGGCGTACCGGGCGCCCGGCCAGCCGCAACCCCTCAAAGGCTTGCGGACTGGTCACCTCATGGACCAGGTGCCTGTCGATGTAGAGCAGGCACGTGCCATCCCCGTCGGTGCGGATCACGTGACTGTCCCAGATCTTTTCAAACAAATTTCGCGGTTTCATCGACCTATCCTTGCAATGCGCCGACCCGTTCGCCGGTCAGGTATCCCACAGCCACCCCGCACCCCAGCGCACTATACCCGCACCGGGCCGGTTCAGACAAGTATTAATGGGACAACCAGACCGGGTGGGCAAATGATGCGGTCCGTTGCAACGCCGCCGCAACACGCCTATTTTGGTCATTCTCTGCCGGGCAGACGATGACGGATCTGCCATGTCCAACCAACCGGAAACTGTCTTGTGAATGTTGTGACGAAAATACTGCTGTTTCTGGGGGTATTGTTGTCCTCGGAAATCTACCTGATCGGTCAGGTCATGGACGCATTGGGCGTGTTGGTCACCCTGTTGATCCTCGTGACGACGGTCGTGCTGGGGGGGCGTCTGGTCAAGCTGGCGGGGATGGTCACCCTGCGCAACATGGCCGGCAAGCTGCAGGCAGGCGGCCCCATTGGTCTGGAACTGGTCGAGGGCGGGGTGTTGTTGGCAGCCGGGTTTTTGTTTGTCTTCCCGGGCTTTTTGTCCGACATCCTGGCCGTCCTCCTGCTCCTGCCCCCCGTACGTCGCCTGGCAGTCATGTGGCTGGCAGGCGCGCTGTCGCAACGCGACCTGTCCGGCCATGCCGGCAGTGCGCGCGCGGAATACACCATCATCCATGGCGAGGCCAGGCAAGAGGCGGATGTGCCCGCCGACCCGTCTGTTCTCCGTCTGCCATCTCCGGATGCCCGGCAGGACCCGGTCGGCGCGGACAGGCCGGGTCAGGAGGGGGATGACCACCGCCGGACCAGTCGGTGAATGCCCAGCAATACCAGCAGCAGCCAGATGCCGGTGCCGGCCCACAGCATGCCCCAGTCCCAGTCGTCAAAGCCCCGGGTGTATTGATAGATCTTGCCCGTGACACGTTGCCAGGGGGTCATGCGGGCCTTGTCCCCATAGGTTGCCATGAAGTGGGCCATGATCTCCTCTTTGCTCTTGCCCTGTTTGATCATGGCGCCGATCTCATTTTTCCAGTCGAGACCGCAGGTCATGTTGCAATCCTCCAGGATCAACGGGCAGGCACAGGGACAGGCCAAATCCTTGGCCACTTCGCCCACCGTCAGGGCGGCGGCCTGGGTGGGCAGCAGCCACCACAGCAGGATGATCGTCCAGACAGGCCACCCGCAACCGGACAACACGATTTTCATGGCCTTTCTCCCTTCCTGCCACGCCACCACCAGAACAGACAGCCCAACAGGACGAGCAGACCCGAGCCGAACAGCCCGTAGACAAACCACCCCATCCTCCTTTGGGTGTCATAGGGGGAGCCGAACACCTTGTCCCCGGTCATGGCGGAAAATTTGATATCCACAGAAGGGTTGGGATCGGCCTTTTGATAGCGGACCTGGAACAACCGTTCCTCGCCCCTGGCCACATTTTTCAGGAGGTAATGGGTGTGGGTAAAACCGTTGCGCACCGTCTCTCGGTCTCCGGATGGCTCAATGGTGAACGCCGTGGCCCGCAGCGGTTGCTGGAAATCCAGCTCCAGTTGTTCGATGGGATGACTGGTCCTGAGAATGTAGTCGAGAGAGACCTGACCCTCTCGGCGGGAGACGGCAGGCAGGTGAAAACTGAGGTAAAAGTTGGCGAATGGCAACCAGAGTTCCACCTCGTCCCACTGCTCTTTGGGTTCCACCTTGAACAGTTGGCAAAAATGTTGTCCCTCCGGGGAGAGACTGCAGGCATCGGAGATCACCAGACCCTTGGGCAGGACAAAGCGTGTCCGGGTCGGGAAGGATTGGCCGTCGGCAAAACGACCGTCGTAGACTACCAGGATGCCAGGATCATCATATTCCGGCCAGACGGCCACCCGCATGCGGCCAATGGTGAGGGCTTCTGCCGCCGCACCAGCGGTCCAGAAGGTCATGCCCAGCAGGAAAGCGACCAGCCACCTCCTAGCGGTTGTAGGCCGGGTTGGCATACACCTCGCGGATGCGCACAAATTTCCGAATTTTTCCATATTCTTCCAGAATCATGTCGGTGTTGTTGTATTCCGGGAAGACGGCGACCAGACGTCCCAGGGGATCAATCAGGAAAAAGGCGCTGGTATGACTGATCAGATTGGCCTCTTTGTCAGAGGGTGGGGCAGGGGGCTTGCCGTCGGCAGTCTTGAAATCCGAGGCCATGAAATAAGTGGCGCCTACCTGTCGGGTAAAGGTCCGGATTTGCCCTTCGGTGCCGGTCAACCCCTTGAAGGCCGGGTTGAAGTAGGTGGCATACTGCTTGACGATGGCCGGGGTGTCACGGGCGGGGTCCACCGTGACAAAGGCACCCTCGGTGCCCACCATGTCCTGGGGAGATCCATTTTGCAACCGCTTGAAGACATCGCCCAGCATGCCCATGGCCATCGGGCAGATGTCCGGGCAATGGGTATATCCGAAAAACAGAAAGGTCCATCGGCCCTGCAGGTGGTCAAGGGTGAAGGGCTGGCCATCCTGATCCACCAGGGAGAAGGGTTTCAACGGTCGCGGGCTGGGCAGGACGATGGTGGACAATTCCACCGGAAAGGAGGGTCCATCCGCGGTGGCATAGAACAGTCGCCAGACGAGCATGCTGGAGGAGAGCATCATGGCTGCCGTCAGCACCACAAACCAAAGGGGGATTTTATGCTTCATTCGCTGCTCTCCTGCCAGTGGGTGGCATCCGCCATGAGGGTGTGGACCGTCTCTTCGTCCAGGAGAAAAATGGACGGCGCATCGGCCCGTTTGGCAAAATAACCTCGCTGAGTACGATCCTTGGCGCCGATCAGCAGTTGGAGATGTTTTTCCTCCTTGTCATGTTCCACCACGGTCAGCGTGATGGTCGGCTTGTCCAGGCCATGTGCGGCCAGGCCGGCGGCAGGATCATCGACGAAGGCTTTGATTTCCGCATTGCGGATGGCAAACAGCGTCTCCATCACATTTTTCATGGAGGCCCGTTTTGCCACCGGTTCCAGCATGTCCCAGCGTCCCTCCCGCTGGCGCACCAGCAGTCGCGGCTGACCGGTGCGCACCAGCTCCATTTTGACCATTTTGGTGGGCTCCAGGGCCAGTACGGTCTTGTCCCGCAGGAGGTAGATTCCCTTGTTGGCCTCCTCCTTGATGTCGGAATGGACCCGGTAGATGCGGGGATCGCCGTCAAACTGGGCATAGGCCACATTGTTGGTCGGGCCCCGTTTGCCGAAGCGGACAATGGCCGTGTTGTTGCCGACCTCGAACCCCAGACTGACCTCCGGGGCGTCCATGCCGAGCTCCCGGCGTTGTTCCTGGGTCGGGTTTTCAAAGAGGATGGCATCCCGCTGGCCCTTGAGGGTATTGGCCAAAAATTTTTGAACGGCCTTGCCATCGCCACGGGTCTGCAGCGGTTCGGTCATCTGCCAATCCTCCCCGGCGCGCACCAGGCGGATGCGCCCGGTCTGCACCCGGTTTTCGATCCAGAAACCGGTAATGCCCTCCTGGGAGAAGGGAAACAGTTGGCGATGGACCGCCTCCAGGCGTTTGCTCTCCTCGGTCCGGCGGTCCAGCAAATGGAGGGTGCCCCCCAGAAACACCAGCACGATCAGCCAAAAGAGGGACTTGCGAAAAAATGTCACCCTGCCCATCTCCTGCGAAAGACGACGCCGACGCCAATGGCCAAAAAGAGCGAAGGCAGAATGATGACCACCACCCAGAAGACCAGGCGTCCCTGGGCGTTGGTCAAGGTCAGGGGCGAGACGCCTGGCTCCTTGGGACGGATGGAGATCATGGCCTCCTCTTTGGCCAGCCAGTTGACGCCATTGAGAAAGAGATCCCGATTGCCCGCCAACTGGATGTGGGTGTTGCTGGCAAAGTTGGAGTCACCAAGCACCAGCAACTTGCCCCAGCGGGTCACCCCTTCTGCCGGAGGGGTGGCGGGCGCAAAAGGAATGGCCGGGACCGGTCCACTCTCCGCGGCCCGCACGGTGGCGACCGCCATGATGCCGATGGGGCCCTTGCGGTCCAGTTCCGGGTCAAAGCGGGTATCCTCATCCTTGAGTTCCCCCTTGCTCCGGGCCCAACTGCTGGAACTGGTCCGGGCCAACAGATAGCGACCCTGTTCGGGATCGGGTTTCATCTCCACGGAACGGGCAATGGGGAAGAAGGTATAGATGTTGGTCATATCCCGCGTGATCGGGTGTTCCTTGTCATAATCCATGACCACCGGGGTGAGATAATTGGTCCCCATGATGCGAATCAGCTTGTCGACGACGATGTCATTGCCGATCTCGAAGCCATAGCCTTGCAGATATTGAATGATCGTGGGAATCGGTGCGGGGTCCAGCAGGAAAAAGAGCGAGCCACCCCGGTGGAGATATTCCGCCAGCTTGTCCATCTCTGCTCCGGCCAGATCGCTGCGCGGTCCGCTGACAATGACCAGATCGGCATCCTTGGGAATTTTTTCCTCGCCCACCAGCAGCAGTTCACGTACCTGGTAGTTTTCCTGTTCCAGAAATTTCTTGGCATTGGCGTAACCGTACTCGGTGCTGTCGCCGATGCCGTTTTCACCATGGCCTTTGGCAAAATAGAGGGTCTTGACCCGTCCCTGCAGCACCTTGATCAGGGCATTGGTTACCTTGCCTTCCGTTTCCGAGACGATGGTCTCCTGTTTTTCTCCGAGCCGCAACAAGGTCGTGCGATAGGAGGTCACGCCATATTTGGCGGCCTCTGCCGGGCGCTTGTCCGGGTCGACGAACCAGTATTTGAAACGGGGGGAGTGGTAGGCATATTCGCGGAGCAGGTCCACCATCTCTTGCCGGGTGCGTTCATCTTCCCGGTAGAAGGCGATGGCTTCCACATCCCGATCCAGGGATTTCAGGAGTTTGACCGTCTGCTGGGACAGGGAGTAGCGTTTGTCGGCGGTGAGGTCGACCCGCACCTTGTATTTGACCGACATGGCGCCGACCACACCCAGCAGGACCACGAACACGGCGATCATGAAGGCCATGTTGGCACCATACTGGGTGGAACGGTGGGTCAGCAACCGCCGGATTTGCGTAAAGCGGGCATAAAGCAGCAGCAGCAGGGCCAGCAGGCCCACCCAGATCAGGGCGAGGGGCAGGTTGCCCAGTTCCCCCGTCACCGAATAGACCACGCCACCCACCAGGATCAGGAGGGGGGCCAGCACGGCGAGCCACAGGAGAGATCCTTTCATGTTCATCCCCGCCACCTTTTGGATTCCAGGCTTCTCAGGGTCAAAAAGAGAAACAGGATGGTAAAATTGGCATAGTAGAAGAGATCCGCACTGTCCACCACCCCCTTTGCCAGGCTTTCCAGATGTTCGGTGATGGAGAGATAGGAGAGGATCTGGCCCAGGTCAGCGGAGACAAAGACGAGGGAATAACTCAGCAGCCAAAAGCAGAACAGGATGGCCAGGGAGACGGAAGCGGCCACAATCTGGTTTTCCGTCAGGGAAGAGGTGAACAGGCCCAGCGAGATGAAGGCCGCTCCCAGCATCAAGAGTCCCAGATAACCGGTGACAATGGGCATTATTTCAGGATTGCCAAGAAATATCAACAGGACAGGAAAGGTGACCGTGGCGATGATCATCAGGGCAAAGACCGAAAAACAGGCCAGAAATTTGCCCAACACCACCTCCACATCCCGCAACGGATAGGTCAGCAGCAACTCCATGGCCCCCGATTTCCACTCCTCCGACAGCAGGCGCATGGTCAGCAACGGGGTCATCAGCAGCATGACAATGCTGATGGTGCCGAACAGGGGGCGTACCACCGTCTCGTTAATGTTGAGCAGGTGGTACTGCTTGGCCATCATCGGATTGGCCTGGGCCTGAAAACTGACCACGGAAAAGGTGGAGAGGAGGTTGTAAAAAAAGTATCCCGTAATCACCAGGAACATGGCGATGACCGCATAGGCGATGAAAGAGTTGAAGTAGGTATACAACTCCTTGCGGAACACCAGACCGACACAACGCAGATTCATACCTCCTCCTCTCTGGTCACCAGTTTGATGAAGACCTCTTCCAGGCTCATTTCCAGGGTGTGCATCTCGACCAAATCCCAGTGACGGCCAATAATGGCCGGGGCCAGCACTTTGCGGTGGTTTTGCGCATCGGTGCCCTCCTGCAACTCCACCACAAAACCGTGACCTTCGGCCAACGGATTGGGTGGCGACTCTTCCACCTGTTTGACGCCCGGGATGGCCCGCAGGGTCTGCAGGATCTCCTGGGGGGGGCCCATCACCCGCAAGGCAATGCGGGTGGCGGTGCGCAGGTGGGCGGTCAGGTTGTCGGGGGTGTCGACGGCCACCAGACGTCCGCCATTGACGATGACGATACGATCACACACCATGCGCACCTCCGGCAAAATATGGGTGCTGATGATGACCGTGCGTTGACCGGCGAGATCCTTGATCAACTTGCGAATTTCCCGAATCTGCCGGGGATCGAGGCCGACGGTGGGTTCGTCCAGCACCAGCACGGCCGGATCGTTGACCAGCGCCTGGGCCAGCCCCACCCGTTGCCGGTATCCCTTGGAAAGTTCGCCAATGGGGCGCCGGGTGACCGCCTCCAGTCCACAGTCGCTGACCACCCGGGCGACTCCCTGGGTGATCTCTTTGGCACCCATGCCCTTCACACCGGCCACGAACCGCAGATAGTGCTCGACCCCCATATCCCGATAGAGGGGCACACTTTCCGGCAGATAGCCGATCCGTTTGCGCACCGCCAGAGACTCCTCGAAACAGTCGTGGCCCGCCACCACCGCCCGACCGCTGGAAGGGGGAAAAAAACAGGTGAGAATGCGCATGGTGGTGGTTTTGCCCGCGCCGTTCGGACCCAAAAATCCCAATATCTCCCCTTGCCTGGCCGAAAAGGTAATGTCATCGATGGCGGTATGAGGACCAAATTTTTTGGTCAGATGTTCCACTTCTATCATGGTTGTCTCCGATTATTGTCCTTTCTCAACGGCCATCTGTTCCTTGTAGGAGCCGGGGGCGCGACCACCCTGCAGGGCGGTTTCGATGGGGCGATTGGCCACGGGAGTGGCCAGCAGGTTTGTCAATGCCTCGTTCCCCTTGAGCAGTTTTTGCAAATCCTGGGAACGCCAGTCGGCTTCCCAATTGCCGACCAGGCCGTTCCAGGTCTGGACGATGGCCACCAGTTCCGCATCGGTCAACTGGGGAACGGTGCCACCCTGACTCTGGAAGACTTCGATATATTTTTTCATGAAGTGGCTGACGATAATAAAGGGCGGTCCGCAGCGTGCACAATACTTGGTGACCTTGTCAATATCGTGACAACCGCTGCAGCGCCGATAGGCCAGGGCGACGGCTTCATCTGCCGTATAGGGCAACACCCCCCGGGCCCGGGCGATCTCCAGCAGATGGGTGCGCCACGCAGAGGGAACGAACGACAGCAGGCCCACGCCGACTGCCAACAACACTGCCCCCACCACCCAACGGTTGCGCGTCATGCCCTATGAGTCCTCGCTCGCATGGTGACATGTTGCCCGTCAGTCCTGCCGGGTCGGTGGACCGGGGCAGGTTGCACGGTTTGCATGGCCTGGTCAGAAATCCTACCGGGATAGTATTCTTCTGGTCAGTGAAAGGTCAAGGGCGTTTCCCGTCCCGGTCGGCTCCCGGTGACCCCCGTCGGGGGCAGTGTGTGGCGAAGCGGTTCGCCCAACCAGGGCTTGCGCCCACTGCAGGTGCAACGCCGCCGGCAGCCCGGTCTGGAGGGGAGAAGAGGGGGATTTTGAGGGAAGGCGCACGGTGTCGTTGGCCGGCAGAGTGGTGGATGCCCGGTCGGTGGCTGGCTCCCGTTTGAGGGAGTCGATAAAACGGGTGAACAGATTGGTGCCCTCGGTGGCGGGAGTGGTGCGGTCGGACGGACCGTTGGCCTGCCTCGTGTCGGGAAAGCGCAGATCCGCCAGGGTCAGACGACCGAACGTGGAGAGCAGCTGATACTGTGTGGAGATCAGTTCATAACGGTTTTTGGCCAAATCCGTTTTGGAACGGAACAACTGGTTCTGGAGTTCAAACAACTGGGTGACGGTACGGAAGCCGGCGGCAAACTCCTCTTCCAGTCCTTTGACGGCCTCCCGGTAGAAGCGGAACGCTGCTTCCGAGGAGGCCACACTGGCCTGGGCACTGTACATGGACAGATAGGTCTGTTTGATCTCCCGGGTGGCCTGTTTCTCCACCCGTTGCAAATCCGCCTCCCGGGCGGCACGGATCTCGACGGCCTCACGGGTTCTGGAAAAGACCTTGCCGCCGGAAAAAAGGGGCACAGTCAACTGCACGGCGATGCTGTACTGGTTTTCGCCGTTGATCTGATCGGCCGTCGGACCGCTGCCACCGCGGAAGGTGACAGCATTGGCCTGCAGATCCAGCAACGGGATGTGGCCTGCCCTCTCTATCTCCACGGCCACGTCAGCCGATTCCAGGCGCTGTTTGGCAGACTTCCAATCCGGTCGCTGCGCCAGTTGCCTGGACAGGTCCGCCAGTGTGCCACGCAGCAGGTGTGCCGGCACATCGGGAATGTTCAACCCCTCCGGGACCGGCATGCCGACCGTCTCTTCAAAACGGGCGCGGGCCACCATGGCATCATTCTTGGCGCGAATCAGCTCTGCTTCCGCCGACGAGACCCGGGCCGTGGCCTGGTCCAGATCGGTACGGGTCAAATCCCCCGCCTGGCGCCGGGTCATGGCGGCATCCAGGTTGCGGTGACTTAAAACCAGATTGTCCTCGGCCAGTTTTTCAACATTGTCGTACAACAAAACCGCGACCATGGCCTGGATGGTCTCCAGGAGTACCGATTGGAGGGCGGCATGGTAATCCTCCTCTGCCGCAGCAATGAGGGGTTTGGTCTGTTGCAGAGCCAGGAGCAGAGGCCGCCTGAACAGGGGTTGGACCAGGCTGACGTTGAACCGATCCGGACTTTGGCCATGGGTCGTATCGGTCCAGGTGTCGGAGTAGCGGGCGTGCGAGGCTGTGAATGAGACCTCCGGCAACAAGGCCGCCAGGCTTTGTTCGTATTTTTCCCGAGTGGCGGCCAGGGTGGCCCGGGCAGTCAGCACCTTGGGGTTGGACTCCAGAGCGGCCTGCACGGCCTGCTCGAATGGGGAGGCAGCAGCCGAACGGGCGTCATCGGGCAACACGGCCGCCAGCAGCCACAACAACAGGGGTGCCCAGACGATTCGACTGCCAGCACGGCGCAGCAACGGGCGGTCATCCACCGGCTCAGGGTGCGGATTTGTCATGTGATTATTCAGTTTCCGGCGCAAGCAGTGCATCAAAGACGGCCTGGTAGGCCAACTTCTGGTGAGCAGACGGGTCATAGGTCTGTGGTGACTGGACAGGGGTGGTTTGCAGCGTCGAGGCATCGGCATCCACCTCCCGGGCGGCGCCCGGTTGTCCGGCGCCGGTCTCGACTGGCATTGATTCCCCGGTGTCGGCAGACTCGGGACGTCTGGCCTCATTGCGAGCCGGTTCGGTCTGCTCGACAGGGGCCTCTTGCGCAGGTGCATGCCGCCTGACTTCACTGCCGGCCGGCTCGGACTGCCTGGTCTCGCCTGGAGCGGGTTCGGGCCGTTTGGCCTCGCCGGGCGTGGCGTCAGCGTGTCCGGGCTCATTCCGGGTCGGTTCAGTGTCTCTGACAGTCGCCGGTGCTTCCTGCGGGGCGCTGTCGCTCCACCGCCAGTTGCGCAGCAGGGAGAAAAACGAAAAACCGGATGAATCCTCGCTTTCCGGCTGTGTTTGCCTGGAACGGCTCGCCGCCGGCCGATCAGCCGGTTCAACCGGAGCAGCATCCCGGTTTGGCGTGGTCGGCGGTTGTCCAGCCCCGTGGTCACCCGCTCCCGTCTCCGGTTCCGGGGGAGGCTTGGGCAGTTCGACAGGGGGCAGATCCGGTGCCACGTCCTGGACCGCGCCCGGCTTGCCGGGAGCGAGCTGGTCAGGCCGGGCAGGAGCCGGCTGTTTGGCCTTGCTCTTGGCCTTGTCTTTGCCCTTGTCTTTGCCTTTGTCCTGTTTGGGGCTTTCCTGGCCATTGGCGGCGGATGGCGCCTTGTCCTCCTGCTTGGGACTCTGGCCATCGGGTGGCGACTGCCCGGCGTCAGGAGCCTCATGCCCTTCCCCCTCTGCACCGACCAGGCTGGCCTCCTGTTCCGCCGGGTCCTTTTCCGTGAGTATGCGCTGCTCGGGGGTGGGGGCCGGTTCCGCCGCCAACGCCTCCCGGAGCATGCCCATCTTGGCAAACAACTCGTAGGCACCCTTGATGTAGGCCAACTCCTCGAACAACAGGCCATTCTTGGCAGCAAACAGTTCGTTTTCCGAGTTCAGGACATCCAGCAGGGTACGTTTGCCCATCTTGAACTGGTCGTGATAGGAGGCGGTTACCCGCTTGCTCACTTCATAGTGTTGCCTCAGGAAACCGATGCGGTTCTGGGCCATGGTCAACTTGTTCCAGGCTTCCCGCGTCGTCTCATCCAGCGTGCGCTGGGACTTCTCCAGGTTTTTCCGGGCCTGTTCCAGCATGTTGCGCTGTTCCTGGATGCGGGCCACGTCCGCCCCGCCGCTGAAGGCGTTGTAATTCATCTTCAGCATGGCGGCAGCCGATTGCCCGTGCTGTTCCGAACCCCCCACATTGGCGTTGTTGGCGGCGGACAGTTCCAGATCCAGCTTGGGATACATGGCTGCCTTGGCGTTTGCCAGGCTGGCATCGGCAGCCGTGACATTGGCCCGGCCCGCCTCCAGCTCCGCGTTGTCCCGCAGGGCCGCTTCCACGGCCTCTTCCACCGACTTCGGCAGCAGCTTCTCCGGCACCAGGGGGCGCAGCATCTCCTGCTCTTTCAGGGGAGGCAGACCGACAATCTCGGTAAATTTTGCCTGGGCATTCTTGTAGGCTGTCTGGTTGCTGGCATGATTGGCCGAAGCCAGAAAGGTGCGGCTTTTGGCCTGGTTGACATCCGCTTCCGGACCGGCACCTCCCTCAAATTTTTGCTGCACCTTGGCCATGATACGCTGATGCAGCAAAACGTTGTCCTTGATCAGCTCCAACTGGATGTGCTTCATCACCAGATCGACATAGGCATTCACCGCCATCAGCGCCACATTTTCGATGGTCAGATCCAGCCGTGCCCGGGCGGACTCCAACTGGGCCTTGGCCTGCGCCACCTTGGTACGAACATCAAAACCGTCAAACACGTTTTGTTTGACCAGCAGGTTCATCTCTCCCCGCTTCATGGTCAGCCAGTGCGCGTTGGGATTGCCTGCCGCCGTATTGACTCCCCGGGTCGTGGAGTTGTCAGATTTTTCCGGGCCGTAGCCGGCGGTAAAGTCCATCCTGGGCAAGTAACCGGCCAGGGACTGCTGCACCTTTTGGTCCAGAGCCTTGCCGTATTCCTCGGCCGCCTGGACATCCGGGTAGGTTTTGACGGCCAGTTCCGTCGCTTCCCGCAGGGTGAGGCTCCAGGCAGGAACAGCTTGAAAAGAAATCAAAATGCCAGCCGCCAGCGCCAACATTTGCCGACGCCGTCTGACTGTTTTTCCCGCGATCTTGACCATGGGTGAGGTAATCCCTGTCTTGTGTATTAAGAATCTGTCGCAGCACGCCGGACCCAGTGGGCAAAGATGCCGCCAGTTTTCCCGAAGCAAGAAAGAAGCCAGATTAAAACAAACCCAATCTGTCAATGTCTGCCCATTCGACGGACGGGGAGTCTAGCACGGATGATGTGGGTGGGGCAACCCCGCAGGGTGGTTCGATGGCCAGGGTGGGCGAGCTTGGGGGGAGCGGTGGCCGCTCCCCCCGGGAGGAAAACAACGTCCGACGGTGATGCGTTGCCCTGTGGCGGGTGATCGCGCCGATCAAGCGCTGTAATACATATCAAATTCGACGGGGTGGGGGGTATGCTCGGTGCGGTGCACCTCGCCCATCTTCAATTCGATCCAGGCATCGATCAGATCATCGCTGAAGACATCGCCCTTCTTGAGGTATTCCCGATCAGCATCCAGGGCGGCCAGGGCCTCCCGCAGCGAACCGCACACTGTGGGAATGTTTTTCAACTCTTCCGGCGGCAGGTCGTAGAGATTCTTGTCCATGGGAGCGCCCGGATCAATCTTGTTTTCGACGCCATCCAGTCCTGCCATCAACAGGGCGGCAAAGGCCAGGTAGGGGTTGGAGGCGGGATCGGGAAAACGGATCTCGCACCGCTTGCCCTTGGGCGAAGAGGAGGCGGGAATACGGATGCTTGCCGACCGGTTGCGGGCCGAATGGGCCAGCAGGACCGGTGCCTCGAAACCGGGGATCAACCGCTTGTAGGAGTTGGTGGTACTGTTGGTAAAGGCGTTCAGGGAGCGGGCATGTTTCTTGATGCCGCCGATAAAGTGCAGGGCCACGTCCGACAGATCCGCATAACGGGAACCGGCGAAGAGGGGTTTGCCATCCTTCCACAGGGACATGTGCACATGCATGCCGGAACCGTTGTCGCCGCCCATGGGCTTGGGCATGAAGGTCACGGTCTTGCCTGCGTTGTGGGCCACGTTGTGGACGACATACTTGTATTTCTGGATATTGTCGGCCATGGTGAGCATGGCATCAAACTGCATGTCGATTTCGCACTGACCA
>JAMOAX010000124.1:0-8708 GCA_039908555.1 Magnetococcus sp. DMHC-8 | reverse complement strand
GGTCGGCCACTAGAGCGTCACCCCCAGCCCGGTGACGACCGGTCGGGGCGGAACGAGAGCCTCCAGCACACTCTTGACCAACACCACCAGCGGCACCGCAAAAAATACCCCGACCACCCCCCACAACGAACCAAACAGCAAAACCGCCAGCATGATGGTGGTCGGATGGACCCGCACCGTCTCACCCAGAATCAACGGAGCCACAATGTTGCCGTCAATCAGTTGCAGAATACCATACAAAATGAGGGGATGGGCAGCCTCCCAGGTGACCCCCCACTGGAACACCCCCAAAACCACCACCGGCACCGTCACCACCGCCAGCCCCAAAAACGGAATCAATACCGACAGACCGGTCAAAAGACCGACAATAAAGGCATACCGGAAACCAATGACCGCAAAGGCCACATAACTGGTCGCCCCCAGCAACAGCATCTCCCAGAACTTGCCATGAATATAACCACCCACACCGACATTGACTTCGTGCAACACCCGATCCAGCAAGCCCCGGTCGCCGGGCAGATACCGGGAAAAAGCTGCCAGCAGCAGGTCCTTGTCCTTCACGAAAAAAAAGACCAAAAAAGGCACCAGCAGCAAATAAAGCGTCACGGAAATCAAACCCGGCACCCCCCGCAACAAAAAAGTGACCGATTTGGCAACCCATTCCTGAGAATTGTCCATGAAATACATCAACATGCTCTCCACCTGCTCCGGATTCAAAAAACCGGCTGCCGATTCGGTAAACTGGCGCGAGAGTTGCTTGAATGTAACGGTGATGCGGGGAATCTCCTCCGAGATGCGGGCCAACTCCCCCACCAGGGTGGGCAACAACCGGAACAGCAGCAGGTTGAGCACCAGCAAAAACAGACCAAACACCAGGGTGACCGCCAACATCCGGGGACAATGAATCCGCTGCAGAGACCGGATGATCCCCTCCAACAGATAGGCAATCACCAGGGCGGTAAAATAGGGTGCCAGGGCATGGCCAAAGAACAACAGCACCAATCCCCCCAGCAACAGCGCCAGTATGAGACCGGCCACCTGGGGATCGTGCAAACGTCGCCACCAATGGTCCAGCACATTGTCCATGTCAAAACCACCCGCCACCGTCCCCTGTCACCCGGGAAACGGTGAAAAAACAGAAAAAAAACGGTTCGGATACCCGTTTTCGTGCCCCGCTCGCCAACCGCGTCCGTCAGCATATGTCGATTGCCGGTGCGGATGCAACCATTCCCCTTGAGGAGGTCCGCTCGGCCCGGTTGGAGAATGCGGGCAGCGCATGCCGGGGTTGCGGGGCCAGGGCAGCACCCCGGCTTGCAAGGGTAGTTTTTTGTATCATGTTAAACCGCACCCAGCCTGGGATACGTAGTATTGCGGGTCCAGGGGGATCATCCCCCTGGCGGGGTCCAGGGGCAGAGCCCCTGGTGGGGTTCGGGGCAAAGCCCCGTGAGGATTTTTCCCTGATTCTCCAGGGTCTTGGTGGGGGCTTTGCCCCCACACCCCCACTGGGGGAGATAATCTCCCCCAGACCCCCATGCCAATTTTTACAAAAAAACGACCCTTGCAGGCAGCACCCAGGGGCTTTGCCGTTGCCACGGCATGAAACGCGGGCTTGCCAGGGTGCGATTCAGTATGATACGATGGAAAATGGTATGGTTTGCGTCATGATCGGAGTGTCATGACGGGAGCGTTGCAAGTGTGGTGTGTACGCATGGGGCTTTTGCTAGCAGTACGGGAGAGAGGCATGAAAAAATGGTTGGTGTTATCGGGCACCTTGCTGCTGTTGGGCATGGCCGGAACCGCCCAGACAACGGACGACAGCGCCAGGACAGACGAAAACGTCGAGACGGGGGCCGGTGCCAACCTGCGCTATTTCAGCTTGAAAATAGGCGTTTCCACACCAAAAAATTCCAAGCTCACGACCGATGACGGCAGCGGCGGCACCATCGATCTCAATTCAGGGCTCTCCTTTTCGGCAGCCGTGGGCCTGCGCCTGCAGCAAAGCTTTCGCCTGGAACTGGAAGCCTCCGCCCGCCGCTCCAGCATTACCAAACTCACGGATTTTAACGGTGACGCCGCGGGAGGCCGCCTGGAGACCAAAACCCTGCTCGGCAACGTCTACTACGATTTTCCCGTCATGAACGGCATCCAACCCTACCTGGGCATGGGAATTGGCTTGGCACGACATGACCTCAATCCGGCCTCCGCCTCGCCACTGCTGCCAGGACGCGCAGGCGGCCTGGAACAGGCCGGCTTTGACGGCAGCGATCAGCACGTCAACACCCTCATCGGCCAGGTTGGATTGGGTATGCTCTACCTGTTCAGTGACACCCTCGCCGCCGACCTCGGCTACCGCTACCTGAAAGGCGGCGACATCCGCCTGATCGGCCCCGTGGATACCGCCTCCAACTATTCCAGCAACGCCAGCCTCAAATTTGACTCCCACGAATTCACCGCCGGCATGCGGTTCGGTTTTTAGGGGAGCGACCAGACTGGGCCGCCTGCGGCGCATGGCAAATCAGCAGTCTGCCTGCGGCGCATGCTGAGGACGCCGCAGCAAAAATCGGCTGCGGCTTTTTTGACAATCAACGGCAACAGCAACGGCAAAACCCCAGGGCGCTGCCCTGGACCCGCCAGGGGGGTGACCCCCCTGGACCCGCAACAGTTAAAAAAACCAACGGTTACATTTTCCGACCAATCCATACCACCCGCCCCATCACCTGCAAACCGGGCACCCGGTCGGGGGAAAGGGTCTGCGCAGCGTAGGCCGGATTGTCGCTCTGAATGGTGACCGAACCATCAAAACCGAACTGCAACCGCTTGGCCACCAACACCTCGCCCCGCAACAACACATAAATGGCATCACTGTGCACCACCGCCCGTCCCGCCGCCGCCGCATGAGAAAAACCCCGCCGGTCCAGCAACAACAAATCCCCCTCCTTCAAAGTCGGCTCCATGCTGTCACCCAGTACACTGACCAAAGCCAACTCCCGGGCATCCAACCCCATCGTCTGCTCCACCCAGCTTGCCTTGAATGACAAATAATCCACCACCTGCTCACTGTGCAACAAGGCCCCGGACCCCGCCTGTATGCCGTAACGGGGCACCAGACAATACTCCTCCCGCGGCACCCGGTACATCTCACCCATCTCCTCCACTGGCGTGCCGGAGGGTCCGCAAGCCTCCCGGCCATCCCCCACCACACGTACCGGCTCCTCCGCCCCATAGGCCATGTACGGCTTCTTGTCCGACTCCAACCAGACCGGCGGTCCACACCCCTCCAACCGCTCCGGACCCCGCCCGGTCAACAGCCAGTTCAGGGAAATATCCGTGTGCTGCGCAATCTTCACCAGGGTCTTGGTCTGCGGCATGGCACCATTCCGCCACGGTCCCGCAAAAGTCGACTTGCCTATCCCCAGGCTGGCCGCCCAGGGATAAGGCTCCTGCGTGCCAATCACCTTGGCCAACCGCTCCCGGAAACCCAGATCCCGCTCCGTACTCTCCTCACTGTTGTCCATGCCAATGACCCTTGCCGGTTGGGAGCATCAAGAAAACGCACCGAAGAATCAAAAAAAACGCACCGGTTCGTTTTTTTTGTTGACACGGTTCGTAAATATAGAGATGATCCTGCCGTCACAAAAAACGAACCAGAAAAACGAACTCGCATCGTTCCATGACATTCCCATGCTAACCGGTACATGGGCTGCTGTTCAATGGACAATGTGACAAGGGTTCGCACAACCAGCCAGGCAAAGAGACACCGCCATGAAAAAAAAACGAACCACCAAAACCGACCTGCCGGGTCTGGAACAGGCCGGGCCCGGGCAACGGGTCGAGGTCCACAACCGGGAGCAGGCCCGGCATGTGTTGTTGGAAATTGCGCAGCTCAAACGTCACACCCAGGCCATCGAAACGGACGCCTATCAGAGCATGTTTCTCATCTGTCGATCGGCCAGTCGTTTTCTGGCACCCCGTCAGGCCCGGATGCGGGCCCTGGTGACCGGGTTGCTGGCCTTCCAGGATGGTTGGTGCCGCCAGGGGCGCACCAGGGGCGACTTGCATGCCAGGCAGAAGGGCTCAGGCAAAAAATCCATGAAAACCACTCCATTCCACCCCTTGCTCGGCGAGGCACAATCATGACGCAGACCTTTACAACCCCGGAAAATGTTCCTCTTGATGTTGCCGATCTGCCGGAGTCCCTGCGGGATATGGCCGCCATCCTCGGTTTGGAGACCACCTTGCAGGTCGTCAAGGCGCATGGTGGCACCCGTCTTTTCATTCCCAAAAAGGCCAAGACCCAGCATCATCTGGCCAATCTGCTCGGACTCGAGCAGGCCAGGCTGTTGAGCGGTCATTTTGGTGGTGAAAGTGTGACCATTCCCCGCATGGCCAGTGCGATGCGCACCCGGCGCAATCGGGAAATCGTCCGTCGTTATGATGCCGGTGATTCGGTGCGCATGCTGGCCCATGCGTACAGTCTGACTGATCGGCAGATCTATACCATCCTGTCCAGCACGGTATGAACCGACCGAACCGGCCTCGACCGATGATGGACAGGTTGTGCAAAAAAAAACGATTGCGGGTCCAGGGGGGTCACCCCCCTGGCGGGTCCAGGGCAGCGCCCTGGGACTTGGCCGTTGCCGTTGCCGTTGCCGTTGATTTTAAAAAAAGCCGCAGCCGCTTTTTGCTGCGGCGCCCTCAACATGCGCCGCAGGCAAACGGGCGAAACCTGACACTCTGTCGGACGAAACGATGATTAAGGCCCAGCATGACAACGAAGCGGACGGCACACGCCGGACAGGAGAAACAACCATGCAGACGCCCCTTGGCGAGGCACAACAGACAGGCAACCGCTGGGATCAGCTCGCGGAATCATTGTTGACCGAATATCTTCAGGCACACCAGGAGGCGATGGCAGCCATCCAGCAGGCGGTCACCGACCCCTTGCAGCGGGTGGAAGCACTCTCCAAACTGTCACTGGCCCTGGACCGCACCTTTCGGGCCCTGGACCGCAGCGAACCGGCGGCCTCCCCGCTGCTGATCGCCCGACTGGTCCTGGAACGCCAGGCAGAATTCATCAAACAGCGCTTTCCCGACCACCTGGCCGCCTTCCTGGAGATTCTGGAACCCTTCGGTCAGGCACTGCTGGCCGATGCGGCCCTGCAGTAAGGAGGCTATGCCAGATTCGCCTGCTTGCTTGCCTGCTTGCCTGCTTGCCTGCTTGCTTGCCTGCGGCGCATGCTGAAAACGCCGCAGCAAAAAGCGGCTGCGGCTTCTTTTAAAATCAACAGCAACGGCAACGGCAAAGTCCCAGGGCGCTGCCCTGGACCCGCCAGGGGGGTGACCCCCCTGGACCCGCAATCGTTTTCTTTGCACAACCTGTCAATGATGGCTACCAGACGGTCAACAGACCTGCCATGACCTGCCTGGCATGTCTGCCCATCTCCTCTTCCGAGCCGGGCGACAATATGCGACGCAACTGGCCGACCGCCACCAGCGCCAGCAACGCCAACCGGCGCACCGCCTCGCCATTCACGGCACGGATGGTCCCGAACGCCTGCGCCACTTCATACGCCAGGTCGCAAAAATCACCCATCCCGGCCTGCGCCGATTGGCGATACAGCCCACTTGCCGACCGAAACACCTGCTCCACCAACGGTCCATTGTCCGCCTGCCCACCGGTCACCAGCTGATGCAAATGAACCTCCACCTCCTCCAGCACCACCAAAAAGCCGGCCGTCACCGCCGAATGCCACAGCAGTCGCCCCTCTTCGGTCACCGGCTCCCCCGTCCCGGCACATCGAGCAGACAACCCAGACCATCCCAACGGTACCATGTCATGCCCTCCTCGTTCCCACAGCCAATGCCCGACATGCGTCACACAACAACGCCCCCGCCAGGCAACCACCCAGCAAGCCCGCCCTCCGGACGGGCCGTTACCCAGTCAACGTCCTGTCGCAATATTAATGCCATGAACGACAACGGTTTAGCCTGAACTCTGCAAAACAGGGCGGGAGACCGAAACTGGAGAGAAACACCTGCAAGCAAATGTGCATCCATGAACGGCAGACAGGGGATTCAACTGTCACTTCATGTTTATTTGTTCGTGTGTTACACATTTTGCCAGAAAAAATTACATCTGCAATTTTTCTTGCACCGGTGCCCGGGACAGCACCGGCCACTGACAAACCGGAATGATGGCTGGCAGCTTGCCTGCGGCGCATACTGAAAAAGCCGCAGCAAAACTTTTTAAAGTCAACAGCAAAATCCCAGGGCTCTGCCCTGGACCCGCCAGGGGGATAATCCCCCTGGACCCGTAATAGTGAAAAAGATGTTTATAACAACAGGAAGCTTGTCGACGGACAGGATGTCAGGATGCGTCCCGGGTAATCTGACACCGTCAAATCGACTGCTCCGTCTTGCGCAACCGTTGATTGAGGGCCTGCCGCGAAATGCCCAGAAAGGCCGCCGCAATACCCTGATTGCCACGGGCACGACGCATCGCCTCCTGGGTCAGGGCCCACTCCGTCTCCTTCAAAGTGGGCAGCTTGCCCGGCAGACGCCGCAACAATTCGCCCACAGCCGCCTCCATCGATGCCGGTCGACCATCCACCTCCGTCCAGAACATGCCCGCCTCCCGCGACGGCACCACCAGATGCCGAAAACTGTCCAAAGACAACACCCCGCCACAATGCCGCGCCACCGCATCATAGATCAGGGCCCGCAATTGCCGGACATTGCCGGGAAAATGATAGGATTCCAACAGCACAAACAGCTCCGGGGGAGGCGTGGGCACCTTTTTGTCCAGGGCCTGCGCCGCCTCCTCCAGAAAAACATTGGTCAGCAGGGCCACATCCTCCAGACGCTCCCGCAGGGGTGGCACATCAATATGGTGAACACGCAGCCGATAATAGAGATCCGTCCGGAAACGACCCTCCAGCATGCGCTGCTGGAGATTCTGGTTGGTGGCACAGACTATCCGCGCATTGGCCTTGATCGGCACATCCGAACCCAGCGGATAATAGTTGCGCTCCTGCAACAGACGCAGCAGCTTGACCTGGACGGCCGATCCCAGGTCACCCATCTCATCCAGAAACAGCGTGCCGGCACCCGCCTCGCTGACCAGCCCCCGACGGTTCTCCTCGGCCCCGGAATAAGCCCCCCTGCGGTGCCCGAACAGCGTATCGGATACCATGGCGTCATCCAGACCGGCCACATTGACCGCCACCAACGGACCAGACCGATTGCTGATGCGGTGCAGGGCCGCCGCAATCAGCTCCTTGCCAACCCCGGTTTCCCCGGTAATCAGCACCGGTTCCTCGGAACGGGCAATGGACTCCATGTACTGGAAAATGGCGCGCATCTTGCGGCTGTTGGTCAGAATGGCACTGAAAGCGTCCTCCCGCTCCAGGTGGTCGGACAACAAAGAGCGCTTCAACGCCCCCACCTGACTGCGCAAGGCACACACCTCCAGCACCCGGCGCACACTGGTCACAAAACGGTTTTCCTCCACCGGCTTGACCAGAAAATCCACCGCTCCCGCCTGCATGCACGCCACCGCCGTCCGCACATCATCGGTCGCCGTCATGACCAGCACCGGCACCTCGGGAAACTGCTGGACAACCTCCGGCAACAATTGCATGCCATCCTTGTGGGGCATGGTGAGATCCAGAATGACCGCCGCCACCCCTTCTCCGTCACCACCCCGGTCGACCCGATCCGCCGCCAGGCGGGTCAACAGCGGCAACAACGCCCGACCATCCTCCAGGGTCTCCACCCACTCGATGCCCGACCGGCGCAACACCGTCGTCACGGCAAACAGAATGGAGGGATCATCATCCACCACCACCACCGGTACAGCAGCATTCCGTTGCGACATGTTCAATTTTTCCAACGCCGCGCCAACGGTTGGGGAACGGTCAACGGCTCCACCTCGTCGGCCTCGTGTGGTCCACCCGGGTCGCGTTGCGCCAGCGCCTGGTGATCACGCCACACCTCCTTGAAAATTTTTTCCTTGGTGACACTCTCGAATTGATGACCGTTGGCAAACAGGCGCAGGGTGATCTGCCGTTCATGCGGGGATTCGGAAACCTCGAGCACCTCGCAGGGAAACTGGTGCACCCCCACATCGGAAACCAGACGCAACCGCCCCGTATCCCGCTCCTGCAGCGCCCCCAGTGCCATGCTGCCCGCCAGGACGCCGTTCAGGCTCACATCCCTGGCCACACCCCGGAAATTGAAACCGCTTCGGGTTTTGAACTCCAGGGCGGCCGGCGGCAAAACACCCCGTCCCCCCACCAGCGCCACCGCCTGACCAGGTCGCCCCGCACTCCCCGCTCCCTTGACCGGATCGCGGGGCGGAAACACAGACCGGGACAAGCCGGGGCGTACCCCACCCGACTCGACCGCCTCCCGGACCGCCGCCGCCCCAGGCAACACCGCCACCACCCCGGAAAAAAAACCATCCCCGTCCGGGGCGTCCGGCAAAGGGGCCCAGCGGGGCGGCGGCCGGTACGGCCCCCTGGCCACCCGCACCAGCGGACGCAACGGCGCCATCACCACCTCATCGGCCGTCTGCCGGGCAAACTCGGCCACCACGATCAGACCATCCCCCATGGTCGGCTGGAGATCGGCATCCCGCAGCCGTTCATCCTCCGGTCGGGCCGCAACATCATCCCGGAACAGGTTGGCGGCCGGCGATACCGCCGGCC
>JAMOAX010000123.1:0-8732 GCA_039908555.1 Magnetococcus sp. DMHC-8 | reverse complement strand
AACAGTTCCCCTTACCGGGCCTGTAGAGGACTTTCACCTCCAAGTATGTGTGCCATGCCGGGCACACAACGGCAAAGTCCCAGGGCGCTGCCCTGGACCCGCCAGGGGGATGATCCCCCTGGACCCGCAATCCTTTTTCAGAACCTGTCAAATTAGGCTGGTTGCCCCACTACATCTTTTGATCCAGATTTTTGTCGGCCCGGGCATGACGCAGGGAGGGCACCACCTGCTGCAGGGCGGTGATCATCTCCCGGATCTCCCAGGTATCCGACTGCCGAATCCGGCGCAACCGGGCCAACGCCTCCTCCAGATCGAGGGAACGGGCAAAAGGCGGCTGACTGATCACCCCCAAAGCCTGAAAACGGCTATAATCCACCGGTTCGTCCTCGGCAAAAAAAACCTCGACCATCTTTTCACCGCCGGTGTCGCTGCGGGTAAAACAGCAGGGCCACTCCCGCCGGTCGCGCACGAGCGGCGAACGGGCAAAGGCCCGGGCCTCCTCTTCCGAATGAAAAATTCTGGGCCGACACCCCTGGAACTCCAGAAACAGCCGGGCAATCTCCGCAAAACTGTGCAAATCCTCGTCCGGATCAAGGCGCGGCACCAACAAATCCCGATTGTTGCCCAACAGACAGGCCAGCAGACACAACTGCCCCGCCTCCTGATGGGAAAGAAAATAGCGACGCACATCCTCCGGAGCCGACAGGGGCTGGCCCTTCTCCCAGCGCCGCACAAACCCGTGCAGCAGGCTGCCATCGGAAAAGGCCACATTGGCAAAACGGGCGCTGGTGGCCGGTATCCACTCGGAATAGCGCCACAAAACGGCCTCCATGCACGCCTTGCTGGCCCCCATGACATTTTCCGGCTGGACCGCCTTGTCGGACGAAACAGAAAAAACCCGCCGTGGCGGAGTCGGTCGCAGTTGCTCCAGCAACTCCTGCAGGGCAAAAATATTGGTGTGGATCAACCGCATCAGCGTGAATGGGTCCCGCTCCGAACGCACATGCTTGAGGGCGGCAAAATTGACCACCACGTCGTACGGCCGGGCCGCCGCCAGAAAATGCACAAACTCCCGGGTGCCCATGCCAATGGCCACGGTACGAAAATCATCCGGAACCGGCTGGTCGGCAGACCGCAGGGTGCGCACCAGTTCGACCAGGTTGTTCTCGCTGGGATCAACCAGATGCAGGGCCGCCGGCGCAAACGCCACCAACTGTTCGACAAAGGCCGAACCGATGGAGCCGGCTGCCCCGATCACCAGAACACGGGAGCGGGCGACCGCATCAACCAGCGCCGCCTGATGGCACTCCATGTCGACGGCAAACAGGGAATCGGAACGCCCCAGAATGCGGGTCAGCAGATCAGGAAAATTGTTCATCATGTTTCAAAATTTTTTTCCTTCTGCACCGGCGACCGGCGGCGGCATCCGGCGAGGCCGGCAGGGTTTCGTTCGGGGCCCGCCACCAGGTGTAGACCGCCGGCAGGCTGCGAAACCGCTCCTCTTCATCCAGACCGTACCCCACCAGACGCACGTCCGGTACCTCATACCCCAGATAGTGGATGACCATCGGTTCGGCATGACTCACCGTCTTGTGCAGCAGGACGGCCAGGCGAATGCTCAATGGCTGCAGGGTTTGCAGCCACTGATAGAGCACCCGCAACGTATTGCCACTGTCCATGAGGGCATCCGCCACAATCAGATGACGCCCACGCAACAAGGCCTGATCGGCCAACGACACACTCGACTCAAAACGACCGGCCCGGGGCACAAACACCACCGGCATGGCGCGACGCATGGCCCGCAGCAGATCCACGCCAAACATGACCCCCCCCTTCAACACCACTACCAGCACCGGCTCCTCTGCCTCGGAGATCCCCTTCAGATCGACCTGCATCTGCCGGGCAATGGCCTTGACCCCCTGTTTCAGGTGGTCGGCATCAATCAAAAGGGTAAGATGGTCAAAGGGCGCGGTCATTGTTTGTTTTTTAAAAACTCTTCCAGAAAACGAAGGGTATAGGTGCCATTGCGGAAATGGCCGTCACGGACAATACGCTGGTGCAGGGGAATGGTGGTGGCAATACCACCGATGACATATTCATCCAACGCCCGGCGCATGCGGGCAATGGCCTCGGCCCGCGTGGCACCATGCACGATCAGCTTGCCGATCAGGGAATCATAGTGGGGCGGCACCCGATAACCGGCATAGGCATCGGAATCCACCCGGACACCACACCCACCCGGCGCATGATACTCGGTGATGCGGCCCGGCGACGGCACAAAGGTCTCCGGGTCCTCCGCATTGATGCGACACTCGATGGCATGTCCGCGAATCGAGACATCCTCCTGCCGTACCGACAACGGCAGATTGGCCGCCACACGAATCTGCTCCTTGACCAGGTCAACACCCGTGACCATCTCGGTCACAGGATGCTCCACCTGGATGCGGGTATTGACCTCCAGGAAGAAAAACTCCCCCCGGTCCATGAGAAACTCAAACGTACCCACCCCGGTATAGTTGACCGCCAGGGCCGCCTTGGCAGCAATCCTGCCCAGGGCATCCCGCTGTTCCGGGGTGGTGGCCGGCGACGGCGCCTCTTCCAGAATTTTTTGATGGCGACGCTGCAACGAACAGTCCCGGTCCCCCAGATAGATGGCATGACCGTGCTGGTCCGCCAGTACCTGAATCTCCACATGGCGAGGATCGGTCAAAAACCGCTCCATGTACACCTTGTCACTTTTGAAAAAGTGGCGGGCGTCGTTGCGGGCGACCGTGAAGGCCGTCACCAGGGCCGCATCCGAATGGACCACCTTCATGCCCCGACCACCCCCACCAGCCGCCGCCTTCAGAATGATGGGAAAACCGATCTCCCGGGCCACCTTCAGGGCCATCTCCTCGTCCTTGATCTCCCCTTCCGACCCGGGCACCACCGGCACACCGGCCGCCGCCATGGCCTTGCGGGCCTGGACCTTGTCGCCCAGCAGACGAATGACCTCAGGCTCCGGACCGATGAACGTCAGACCGGAAGCCTTGACAATTTCGGCAAACTCCGGATTCTCCGACAAAAAACCATACCCGGGATGCACCGCCTTGGCATCGGTGATCTCCGCCGCCGCCATGATGGAGGAAATGTTCAGATAGGAGTCCATCGGGCGGGCCGGACCAATACAGACCGATTCGTCTGCCAGACGCACACACATGGAATCCACATCCGCCTCCGAGTGGACGGCAACCGTCTGAATCCCCAACTCCTTGCAGGCACGGTGCACCCGCAGGGCGATTTCACCCCGGTTGGCGATCAATATTTTGTTGAAAATGGCCATCTAGGCCGGCTCGATGACAAAGAGGGGTTCGCCATACTCCACCGGACTGGCATTCTCCTTGAGAATACTGACAATCCGACCGGCATGTTCCGCTTCAATCTCGTTCATCAACTTCATGGCCTCAATGATGCAGACCACCTGCCCCTTTTTGACCACATCCCCGCGGGCCACCAGGGGCGGTGCATCCGGTGAATTGGCCTGGTAATAGGTGCCCACCATGGGCGAGGTGATCGTAATCGTCCGGGCAGAAACAGGCCCTTCCCCCCGGGCAGGCGCCTCCGGCGCCATCTCCCCGCCACCCACCGCCACCGGCAGGGCCGCCGGCGGGTGCGGAGCGTAGGAGACCACCGGCTGGGACACCAGCACCCCCTCCCCCCTGCCAACCAGTTGCCGGGTAACACGAATGGTCTGCGCCTCTTCACGAATTTCAATCTCGGCGATGTCCGTCCCGGCCAGCAACTTGATCAACTGCCGAATTTCTCTCAGATCCATGGCACTCATGCCCCCTGAATAGTGTTCATGCCCGCCACCACGCCGTCCACCCGGGCCAAATGGTGCAAACCCGCATCCACCGCCAGGCGATACCCATCCGGTCCCAGACCCACGATCTGTCCCAGGGCGATATCACTGATATAAGAATGGTGCCGGAAAGGTTCCCGCTTGTGCACATTGCTCAAATGCACCTCGATGACCGGTATCTCCACCGCCAGCAATGCATCGCGAATGGCAACAGAGGTGTGGGTGAACGCGGCCGGATTGAGAATGATCAGGTCAACCACGCCACGGGCCTGCTGGATGCGCTCCACCAACACACCTTCATGGTTGGACTGAAAAAAATCCAGGGTGGCCTGGCCTGCGGCCAACTCCCGCAACGTCCGCTCCAGTTGTGCTCGGCACAGGGCCTCCAGATCGGCCAGGGTGGCCCGCCCGTACAGGTCTGTCTCCCGCGTCCCCAGCAGATTGAGATTGGGACCGTTCAACACCAGCAGGCACCACGCCCTGTTCATGGGGGGAACGGACATGTCTCCTCTCCTCGCCCGGTCGCATTGACCCGCCACTGTTCCAGACGGTCCAGTAACCGGGCACGCTCATGGTCCCGGACCGCGTCCCGGGCCGGTTGCACCGGCCTGGCCCGCCGATGGGCCCGCACCTGCTGCAGGAAACGCCACAAGCGGGCCCGCACCCCATCCCGCTCCGGCACCACCGGCAACCCGGATCGGGCACGCCGGACCTGCGCCAACAACCGCTCCAACCGTTGCACCCTCTCCAGAGAGTGCACCGATTGCCGGAACAGCCGCTGCGGCGCCTCGCCCAACCCGGCCAGACCAGCCTCGATTGCCTGCCTCTGGTCCCCACCCGTCTGCAACACCAGACGGGCCACGATATACCACTGGGCAGCCACCTCCGGGTCGTCCCGGACCAGGGCCTCCCAGACAGCCTGCGCCTCTGCCACCCGTTGCCCGGCCGTCAAACGCACCAGAGTGGAAAATGTAGCCGTTGTATCCATTGCATGACACCACTGCGTATCCCAGGCTGGGTACGGTTTAGAAAAAGCCGCAGCCGGTTTTTGCTGCGGTGTCCTCAACATGCGCCGCAGGCAAACTGGCGGCATCGGACACTCTGCTGACAACGATGTCAAGGCCCAGTGCGGCTTTGCAGGCACCATCCCTGGTCAGGCGCGGGCCGCCAACGCCTGCCGGACCGGTGCAAAAGAGCGACGGTGCTGATCGGTCACACCCAGCGTGCGCAGGGCCTGCAAATGCCCGGCGGTGGGATAACCACTGTTGCGCTCCCAGCCATAACCGGGATGAACCGCAGCCATCTGTACCATCAGGGCATCCCGCGTCTCCTTGGCCACCACCGAAGCCGCCGCAATGGAGACCGACAATTGATCACCCCGCACTACCGCCTGGCCAGGACAGGGCAGATCCGGCGGCAGATCCCGGCCATCCACCAACACCCAGGCCCCACTTGTCAATGCCAGCCCCTGCACCGCCCGCGTCATGGCCAACAGGGCCGCCCGGCGAATGTTGAGGGCATCAATCTCCGCCGGCGTGGCCATGCCCACCTGGACAGCCACCGCCGTGGCCCGGATGATCGACAAAAAATGGCGCCGTCGGCTGGCCGAAAGCTGCTTGGAGTCATTCAACCCCACCAGTGCGGCAGGCAACCCGTCCGCCAGAGGCAGGATCACTGCGGCGGCCACCACCGGACCGGCCAACGGCCCCCGCCCCACCTCGTCCACGCCACAGACCGGCCCGCAACCCAACCGCAAGTGCTGCCACTCCAGTTGGAGACCGGGCAGCGCCCCGGATCGGACCCCCACGGGAGGGCCTACCAGGTCCGCTTTTCCTTGATGCGGGTGGCCTTGCCGGACAACCCACGCAGATAGTACAGCTTGGCCCGCCGCACATCCCCCACCCGGACCACCTCAATCTTTTCCACCCGGGGCGAATAGAGGGGAAAGATGCGCTCCACTCCCTCGCCAAACGACACCTTGCGCACGGTAAAGGTGGAGGAATAACCCGCATTGTGACGGGCAATGCACACCCCCTCGAAAATCTGAATGCGCTCCCGGGTGCCTTCCACCACTTTCACGTGCACCTTCAGGGTGTTGCCCGCGCCGAAGTCCGGCATCTTGCGTTGGATCAATGATTCCTGAAAACGCATGAGTTCGTTCATTGTCTCTCTTCCCTATCCTGCTGTTCTTCCCGGTTGGTTATATCCAGTGGCGAATCTTCCAGGGTCTCCAGATCGTGCGCCAACATTTCCATCAATCGCCGCTCCGTTCGGGTCAGATCGGCCCGCTGCAACCAATCCGGACGCCGGATCAGGGTGCGCAACAGGGCCTGCCGGCGCCGCCAGGCAGCCACCAGGCCATGGTTGCCCGAGAGGAGCACCTCGGGCACCCGATCCACCTGCCCATCCAGACGCAGCCAACTGGCCGGTCGGGTAAACTGTGGATGATCCAGCAAACCATGGTAGAACGAATCCCCCACCGCACTGGCCCCGTCCCCCAGCACACCGGGCAACAGGCGTACCACGGCATCCAGTACGGCCATGGCGGGAATCTCCCCGCCCGTCAGGACAAAATCCCCCAGGGAGAGCTCCTCATCCACCCGCGCCGCGACCAACCGCTCGTCCACCCCCTCATAATGGCCGCAGATCAGAACAAGGTGCGCCAACCCCGCCAACCGCTTGGCGTCGTCCTGATCAAAGCGCCTGCCCTGTGGCGACAGATAGACCACCCGCCCCCGGGCACACCCGCTGGTGTCGGCCTCGGCATGCAGGCTGGCGACCGCCCGCTCCAGGACATCCGCCTGGATGACCATACCGGGCCCACCGCCAAACGGCGCATCATCCACCCGCTGGTGCCGACCCTCGGCAAAATCCCGCAACTGCACCAAGACCACCTGAAGCAGACCACGCTCCTCCGCCCGTTTCAGGATGGAATGGGAGAGCAGACCGGCAAACATGTCCGGGAAGAGGGTGACAATGGAAAATCGGATGGCTACATCCCCGGCATCAGGCAGACGGTGATGGTCCTGGTTGCCACATCCACCGCTTGTACCACCTCACGGATGAACGGCAACAACCGCTCTCCTCCATCGGGCTCCTGCACCACCAGCACATCGTTGGCCCCGGTGGCAAACAGATGAGAGACCACACCCAGCACCCGTCCGTCCACCTCGACCACCTGTGCGCCGACCAGATCGGCCCAGTAGTGGGCATCCTCTTCCGGTTCCGGCAGGGCCGCACGGGGCACCCAGACCGTCAGCCCGGACCAGGCCCGGGCCATCTCCGGCGTCTCCACCCCCTGCAGCAGCACCACCACACCCCGGGCGTGCTGCTGACTCGACAGCAAGGTCACCTGCCGCAACTGGCCGTCAGCCGGTTGTGCCTCCCCGCGCCCCTCTCCACCGACCCACCAATCGGTATAGGTCAGGAGACGCTCCGGGGGCTCGGTAAAAGAGAGCACGCGCACCCAGCCCTTGACCCCGAACGGTCCTTGCAGCCGCCCGACGGAGACCCAGCCTGTTGCCGCGTCGGCCACGCCGGTCAGGTCCTGCACCGACCGTTCAAACGCCGGCCGTGACCGCCTCGGCGGCCCCTTTCGCCCGTTTGAGCAGTTTGGCCACCGTCTCGGACGGCACCGCACCGACCTGAATCCAATGATCGACCCGGGTCATCTCCAGATGCACGTTGTTGCTCTCCTTGAGCGGGTCATAGGTGCCCAGTTTCTCCAGAAACCGACCATCCCTGGGCATCTTGGCATCGGCGGCCACCACCGCGTAAAAAGGCCGCTTTTTGGAACCCCTGCGCTGCATACGAATGCGAACTGCCATGAAAAAACACCTCTTCAGAGAACATGAATGCAATACCGGCCCCTCACAGTCCGGCAACCGACCAGGTAAAATCAGGGTATTTTATAGCAATTCTTCCACAGGTCAAGTCCTCCAGGAAAAGAAATTGCCCACCCCCCCGGCATCCCCATACAACCGGCATCGGCGGCCAGGATGGCCCACCCTCGCCGCAGATCACCCCTGTTCGATGGTCAGAGAAACCGTCTCCCAGGCCAGCAACGTGTTTTCCAACTCGGCTGCCAGCACCTTTTCCCGCGCCAGGGTCTCCTTCAGCCTCTCCTTGTGTACCGCCTGATAACTCTCCGGGTCGGCCAGCCATTGGCTCAGGGCCGCCTGCTCTCCCTCCAGTTGCTGGATGCGGGCCTCCAACTGTCGGGCCTGCTGTTTTTTCAGGCGGAGGGCACCGTCGGCCTGCTCGCGCTGCCGCACCAGTTGTTTTTTCTGGTCGCGGCTGTTGCCAGGCGGTGGTGCGCCCCGGGACGGCACATCCTCCCGCGCCTGGGCCACCCGCTCCAGATAGGTGGACAGATCCCCTTCCAGGGGGGTGACACGGCCACCCGACACCACCAGAAAACGGCTGCAAACCGTCTGCATCAGCTCCCGGTCATGGGTGACCAGCAACAACGCCCCCTGATAGTCGGCCAGCGCCTCCCCCAGGGCGGCACGGGACTCCATGTCCAGATGGTTGGTGGGTTCATCCAGCAGCAGCAGGTTGGCCCCCGACAAAAACAGTCGCACCAGGGCCAGTCGGGCCCGTTCCCCGCCGGAAAGGACCTTGACCTGCTTGAACACCTCCTCGCCGGAAAAGAGAAAACCGCCCAGCAGGGTCCGCAAGCCCCCCTCTCCCATTCCCTGGGGCATGATCTCGCCCGCCTCGGCCAGCAGGGTGGCCTCCGGGTTGAGGGCATCCATGGCATGCTGGGTAAAGTAAGCCGTCTGCACCCGCTCCCCCCGCTGGCATGACCCGCCATCCACCGGCAGCACCCCCGCCAGCAGCTTCAACAGGGTGGTCTTGCCGGCCCCATTGGGACCCAGCAGACCGATCT
>JAMOAX010000122.1:0-8770 GCA_039908555.1 Magnetococcus sp. DMHC-8 | reverse complement strand
TGATCCCCCCTGGACCCCGCAATAGTTTTTTGTTGATGTTACAGTGGATTGGGTATGTCTACGAATTGATGTTGCAGGCCGAATCGTTCGGCCAGATGTTCCCCCAGGGCCTGCACCCCGAACCGTTCGGTGCGGTGGTGCCCCGCCGCCACAAAGTGAATCCCCTCTTCCTGGGCAAAATGATAGACCTGCTCGGCTGCCTCGCCGCTCAGGAACAGGTCGGCGCCCTTTTGTTTGGCTTCCCGCAGCAGCTCCGGGGCGGCGCCGCTGCACAGGGCAATCCGTTGCACAGGGTCCGGGCCGAAGGGCAGGAGCAGGGGCTCGCCGCCGAATAAGGTTTGCACCTGTCCGACAAAGGTGGCCAGCGGCAGCGGGGCGTGGGTGTATCCCAGGGCAGAGAGATGGGTGCCCCGATAGAGACCGAACGGCTCTCCCGGCGTCAACTGCAAACGTTGCAGGATCTGGGCGTTGTTGCCCAGGCGGGGATGGCAATCCAGGGGCAGATGGTAGGCCATCAGGGTGAGGTCGTGGTCCAGCAGCCACTTCAGGCGTTTTTTCAGCCCGCCTTCCACCACCCTGGATTCCTTGTCCCAGAACAGGCCATGGTGGACCAGGACGAGGTCGGCCTGCGCCTCGGTGGCGGCCTGGAACAGCGCCAGGCAGGCCGAGACACCTGTGACCAGGCGGTTCACCTCGGCCCGACCCCGTACCTGGACGCCGTTCGGGGCATAATCCGGAATGGCAGCAGTGTTGAGCAGGGTGTTGGCATACTGTTCGAGTTCGGCAAGCGGGATCATGACGGCTCCTCAGGTGACGGAAAACAGGGTATGCAGGATCCGGGTGTAAATGCGGGTCAACTGTTCCAGGTCGTCGACCGCCACCCGTTCGTTCACCTGATGGATGGAGGTGGAGAGCAGCCCGAACTCCACGGTTTCGGGACAATCCAGGGAGATGAAACGGGCATCCGAGGTGCCGCCGCCGGTGGAGGGGGTGGGGGTCACGCCGGTGACCTGCCGGACGCTCTGGCTGACCGCCGCCAGCAAGGTACTGCCGGTGGTCAGAAAGGGGCGGCCGGAGAGACGGGTGGTCAAGGTATAGGGGAGAGGAGGCTCCGCCTGGTCCAGGAGGGTGCGCATCTGCTGTTCCAACCCGGCGGGGGTGGAGTCCGGGCAGAACCGGAAATTGAAAGTGGCGCGCAGGCGGCCGGGAATGACGTTGTCGGAGCCATCGCCGGCCTGAATGTTGGTGAATTGCAGGCTGGTGGGCGGAAAATGGTCGTTGCCGGTATCAAAGCGATGGTTGGCCAGGCGATCAATCAGGGGGGCGGCCCTTTGGATGGGGTTGTCGGCCAGCTGGGGATAGGCGACATGTCCCTGGCGACCATGGAAGACCAGTTCGCCGTTCAGGGAGCCCCGTCGACCGATTTTCAGGCCATCTCCCAGGGTTTGCTGGCAGGAGGGTTCCCCGACCAGGCAATAATCCAGGGTTTCCTGCCGCGCCCGGAGCCATTCCAGCACCCGCACGGTGCCGTCGGTGGCGACCCCCTCTTCATCGCCGGTGATGAGGAAGGAGAGGCTGTGCTGGTCGGCAAAATCGGGCCGGTCGTGCAGAAAGCGGGCGGTGGCAGCCAGCATGGCGGCGACGCCTCCCTTCATGTCGCTGGCGCCGCGTCCGATCAGGAAGCCGTCGTGGACCTCGGCGGCAAACGGCGGGGCACGCCACAGGGCGGGGTCGCCGGTGCTGACCACATCGGTATGGCCGGCGAAGCAAAAATGGCGCCCGTGCCGACCCAGTCGCGCATACAGATTATCCACCTCGCCGAACCGCAAGGCGTGAACGACAAAACCCAGTTCCTGCAAAAATCCGGCGACCAGGGCCTGACAGCCATGATCCCGGGGGGTGACGGATGGCACGCGGATGAGGGCGATGGCCAGTTCCAGGGGGGAGGAGGCGTGGTGCATGGGTGGGGTTCCGGTTGGGTGACGGGTTGACAACGGCGATGCCGGCGCACTGTTGCTGGTCACTTGTTCCAGGGCATGACGGGCACCGTGCTGATGCTGTTTTTGGGGCTGCCTTCGATCAATTTGTCACTGTAGACCAGATAGATCAATACGTTGCGTTTTTTGTCCCGAAATCGGACCACCTGCATCGTTTTGAAAAGCAGGTTGGTCTTCTGGGTAAAGACCGTCTCCTTGTCTTTCATGTGTTCATCAAACTTGATGGGACCGACCTGCCGGCAGGCGATGGAGGCATCCGAGGTGTCTTCCGCCAGCCCCAACTGACCCTTGATGCCCCCTTTTCTGGCCCGGCTCATATGACAGGTCACCCCTTCCACTTTGGGGTCGTCAAAGGCCTCGATGACAATATCATCATCCCGGCTGAGGAGATGAAAATTGGTATCAACGCTGCCGACGATCTCTGCCAGGGCCGGGAGGGGCAGGCACAGCAGCCCGATGATCGCGAAGAATGTTTTATAGTTCATGGTGCCTCTGTGACACGGGGTTGCGGGTGTGTGGGGATTGCCTCCTCGATCAACGTGCCAATAACGTGCGCAAGTGGGACGCCATCGGAGGCAATTTTTCTGCAACGGTTTCCTCATCACTCCCGCAACAAATCGTTGATGGCCGTCTTGGAGCGGGTCTGGGCGTCCACCGTCTTGACGATGACGGCGCAATACAGATTGGGCCCGGGGGAGCCGTCCGGCAGGGGTTTGCCGGGCTGGGTGCCGGAGACCACCACGGAGTAGGGGGGGACATAACCCATGTGTACCGCGCCGGTGCTGCGGTCGATGATGCGGGTGGAACGGCCCAGATAGACCCCCATGGAGAGCACCGCACCGGTGCCGACGATCACCCCTTCCGCCACCTCGGCCCGGGCGCCGATGAAACAGTCGTCTTCAATGATGACCGGATTGGCCTGTACGGGCTCCAGGACGCCGCCGATCCCCGCTCCTCCGGAGATGTGCACCCGTTTGCCGATCTGGGCGCAGGAGCCCACCGTTGCCCAGGTATCCACCATGCTGCCCTCGCCGACATAAGCGCCGATATTGACGAACGAGGGCATCAAAATGGCCCCCGGGGCGATAAAGCTGCCTTGGCGGGCGGTGGCCGGGGGGACTACACGAATGCCGGCCCGACGAAACCGTTCCGCATCCCAATTGCTGAACTTGAGGGGCACCTTGTCGTAGCAGACCAGTTCGCCCTGGGTCATCACCCGGTTTTCGCTCAACCGGAAGGAGAGCAGCACGGCCTTTTTGATCCACTGGTGCACCAGCCAGCCGTGCACCGCGTCGGGATGACCCGGGGCCGGCTCGGCCACCCGCAAGGTGCCGGCATCCAGTCCCTCCAGGGTGTCGGTCACCGCCTGGTGGATGGCCGGGCTGCTGTGGGGGGTGATGTTGTTCCGCTCGTCCCAGGCCTGTTCAATGACGGTTTGGTGGGTGCTGGCTGGCATGGCAGGTTCCTTCATCCGGGTTGGAGGTGTTGCAGTTCGGCGGCACACTGGGCAATCCGCAGCATGGCCTGGCGGTTTTCTTCCAGGGAGGCCACCAGGGCAATGCGGACATAGTCCGCACCGGGATTGTATCCCGAATCGTCGGGGCGACCCAGATAGGCTCCTGGCAGCACGGTGACATGATAGTGTGCGTGGAGGTGGCGTGCAAAGGTCTCGCCGCCACCGGGCACGCGCAGCCACAGATAAAAGCCGGCGTCCGGCCGTTCCACCGGCAGGACCGGGCCCAGGATGGCGATGGCCTCTGCCAGTTTTTGGCGGTAGACGGCCTGATTGTCCCGGACATGGGTTTCGTCTCCCCAGGCCACAGTGGCAGCCTTCTGGATGAAGGGGGGGGGTGGCGCAACCGGTATAGGTGCGCAGGCGGAAATAGGCGTCCAGCACCCCGGCATCTCCCGCCACGAAGCCGGTACGGGCGCCGGGCATGTTGGAGCGTTTGGAGAGGGAGTGAAAGACCAGACAACGGGCGAATCCGTCGACCCCCATTTGCTGGGCGGCCTGCAGCAATCCGGGGGGGGCCTGGTCATACCAGATCTCCGAATAGCACTCGTCCGCTGCCAGCACGAACCGGTGGCGGTGCGCCAGTTCGATCAGTCGCTGCAGGGCTTCCAGGGAGAACACGGCCCCCGTGGGATTGCCGGGGGAGCAGAGATAGAGCAGGGCCGTGCGCTCCAGGATGGCGGGGGGCACGGCATGATAGTCCGGGATGAACCCCCGGGCGGCGGTACAGGGTACATAGAACGGTTCTCCCCCCGCCATGAGGGCCGCTCCCTCGTAGATCTGGTAGAAGGGGTTGGGCATGAGCACGACCGGTCGGTCCGCTCCGCCGGGGTCGGTGACCGCCTGGGCGATGGAAAAGAGGGCCTCCCGTGTACCGTTGACTGGCAGTACGTGGCGTTGCGGGTCCACTGTCCCGGGACGCAATTGAAAACGGTTGACCAGCCAGGTGGCCATGGCCTCCCGCAGCGACGGCGTGCCGCGGGTGGTGGGGTAGAGGCCGATCTCATCCAGGGCGGACGCCATGGTCCGGCGGATCAGGTCAGGAACGGGATGTTTGGGTTCCCCAATGGACAGATTGATGAGCGGATCGGGGTGAACCGGGGTGGTGGCCGGGTCCGGCGACCGGTCGGTCCCCAGGAGCGCCGCCAGTTTTTCAAATGGATACGGATGCAGGCGTTGCAACAACGGATTCATGGCTGCGCGCCCTCCGGCGTGGTGGCCAGCGGTGTGGGCGGGGTGAGCGCCAGAGGCCGGGTGGCCGGTTTGGGCCTGGTTCGCTTGGGCTTGGCGGGTTTGGTTTTGCCGGCCTGTTTGGGTTTGTCGGCCTGTTTGGGTTTGTCGGTCTGCGCAGGCGGGCTGGCCACTGCAGCCGGGCCGACCGTGGGCTGGCTGGCGCCTGGCGCAGGCTGGCCGGTCTGACCCGGTTGGTCCCCGGTGGCCGGTTGCCCGGCAGAGGCCGTGTGGTCAAATACGTGTCCCCGCATCCAGCCAATCAGGTCCGACCAGATGGACTCGATTTCGGCGGGCTGGGGCATGATGCCGGCATGGGGCAATTCAATGGTGATGATGGGAATTTTCAGACTTTCCACCGCATAGCGTCCCAGGGAACCGGGATAGGTCCCCAGCAGGGAGAGATAAATGTTGCCCAACCGCTCCGGCGGGGTGGTGGGCGGACCGTCAAAGTCCAGGAGACCAAACGGGGCATGTATCGAAACGATGACGTTCGGACGAAAGTGTTTGATTTCGTCGAACAGCCAGCCGGTTTCCGGTTCGCTCAGGGGGGACTTGCCCGGGAAACGGCGTGGGTCCTTGCCCGTGCGTCGCACCCAGTAGTCCGCGCTGTCCTCTTTCCAGTCGCGGGTGGGAAAGTTGCGGTTTAAATCCACACCATTGGCATTCGTGCGGGTGGAACGGGGCCGCAACAGACCGTCCGGGTTGACCAGAGGGACAATGTGCCAGTGGAACAGACCGGTATGGTGTTTTTCCAGAAATTTTATCCATTTGAACACGATGCTGATCGAGGAGTACTCGTCGCCGTGTACGCCGCCGATCAACAACACCCGCGCCTGGACAGGTTTGCTTTTGGCCGGTCCGCTGCCCTGGGTGGCTTCCGGTTGTGGCAGTGGTGCAAATTCCTTTAACAAAATGGGAATGCCTTCCACCGACTGGTGACCGGTGGCCTGCAGGCTGGTGGCCATGCACTCCTCGCGGCTGACACTGCTTAACTTGGCACCAATCTTGAGACAGACCTCCTGGACCGAGAGTGGATTTCTTTTTTCGTCGTTCTTTTTGGCGGCATCCTGGACGACGGTGGACTGACTGGCCGCCTCCTTGACCAGTTCCTGCACCTCTTCCTGAAAAGAGACGGCGGGATCGGCGGCCGCCACGCCGGGCGCGGTGCCCATCCAGCCGAGCCACAGCAGCGCGATGCCCGCCGCAGGCAGCCAGCGGCATGTCGCATGCGTACGAACGGTCGGGGGATGGGGCAGGACAGGGATGGTCGGCATGGAGTGTGATCGGGATTCCGTCTGCATTGCATTAATCAGGGCAAAAAAGGTTGTCGGTTCCGTCGTTCACGGGTATTATGGCGTTGGCTATCCTGCCCTGGTGTGATAGACTCCGCACTAGCTTTTACTGCACTTGGGGGAACCGCGTCAATTCTTCATGGGGCGCCGTGCTGGTAATTCATGCAGGACGTATTGGAGTGACCAGGTCGTTTGCAGGTCCTTGCGCGTGGGAAACAGGTATAACAGTATGAGAAGACGTGATTTTGTTCATTCTCTTGCCCGGTTGGCTGTCGGTGTTGCCCCGGTCTGCTGTCTGGGCGCAGGGGTTGTCTCCCAGGCGATGGCCGACTGGCAGCCGGAGTCGGACAAACCGACCGAAGCGGATCAGCGTCGGCCGCTGCCGGCCTCGCCACCCCGGTTGCGTGGCAAAGAGTTGGACTCTTACCTGCAAAGGTTGCGCGCCTTCAATTCGACCCATGACGGCGATGTGTTTCTGGATGCCAGGCGTTTTGATCTGCTCCAATCCTCCCTGTCCCGCTTCGATCGTGTCCAGAAGACGGTGGGGTTTGGCAATTTTTACTTGTTGAGCTTCGACGAGGCGGTCCACATCGCCCAGACCCACACCGAGGTGGGGCCGTTTACGACGGAGGAGTTGGATTTTCTGGAACAGATTTTTTATGAACGGGCCCTGCTCTACGGCTTTTTCGGGGAAAAACCGCTCAAAAACCTGACCGACCAGATTGACAAGCGCGAGGTGGTCAAGGTGCCCAACAGCGGCAACCACCTCTATCGGGGCAAGCCCCTGGAGATCTATGGCATGTTGCGCCGCAAGGTGGGCAACAAGCTCGTCCTGACCTCCGGGGTGCGCAGTGTTGTCAAGCAGTTCATGCTGTTTTTGACCAAGATTCATGAGGGCAACGGCAACCTTTCCCGTGCCTCCCGTTCCCTGGCGCCCCCTGGTTATTCCTACCATGGCATCAGCGACTTTGATGTAGGCCAGGTGGGTTACGGGCAGCACAACTTTACCGAAAAGTTTGTCGAGTCCGAGGTGTTCAGGCAGTTGCATGCCATGGGCTTTCTGAGTCTGCGGTATCCCCGGGATAATCTGTTCGGTGTCCGGTTCGAGCCCTGGCATGTCAAGGTGGACGTCTGATTGATTGCTGCCCGGTCAACCGGTTGGTCTGCGCCGCCCCCGGTCCTGGCCTGGATCGGCGTGGGGGCCAACCGGGGGCGTGCCTTGTCGGTTTGCCATCGGGCCGTGGCGCGTCTGTCTCGTCATGCCCGCCTGCGCGTGGTGGTTCAATCCTCTTTCTACCGCACCGAACCGGTCGGTCCCATCCATCAACCCTGGTACATGAACGGTGTCGTGGGCGTGGCCAGTCATCTGGGACCATGGGCCCTGTTGCGGTTGTTGCAACGGGTGGAGGCCGCTTTCGGGCGTCGGCGTCACCGGGAACGACGTTGGGGTCCGCGTTCCCTGGACCTGGATCTGCTGCTGTATGGTGACCGGGTCATGCGTTGCCGTGGCCTGTCTCTTCCCCATCCCCGTTTGCACCAACGCCGCTTTGTCCTGCGTCCTCTGGCCGAGGTGGCGCCCCTGTTGCGGCACCCTCTCTTCGGTAAAACGGTTGACACCATGCTTCAGGAAGTGGATGATACCGCCCGGGTGACACCATTGCCGGGGTCATGGCATCGACTTTCCTGCGGGAAGCGGTGACCGGGGGTGATCCGGGTGGGGGTCCGCCCAGCGGGGCAGCCAGCCTGCGAAGGCCGTGCTGTGGTGTGGTTTCGTGGAAACCGCCCGACGATTGCCTGGATCGATCCGTGCGTGGATGACCGGGACAACAGAGGATGAAGAGTGACATTGTGCCTGAATCGGTAAACACCCCGTCTGTCCCCGCCATGGCTCCCCCTGTACCGGTGACTGTGCCCGGCTTGCGACGCATGAAACAGGAGGGGGTGCGGATCGTCTCTGTGACCGCCTACGATTTTTCCTTTGCCCGTCTGCTGGACAGGGCCGGCGTGGACCTTCTGCTGGTGGGAGACTCCCTGGGCATGGTGGTCCAGGGGCACAGTACCACCCTGCCGGTGACGCTGGAGCAGATGATCTACCATACGGCGGCGGTCGTGCGCGGTGCCAGTCGTGCCCTGGTGGTGTGTGACCTGCCGTTCGGGGTTTGCCATGGGGGCGGGGTGGCGACCATGGATGCGGCCGTGCGGGTGTTGAAAGAGACGGGTTGTCAGGGGGTCAAACTGGAAGGTGGGGTCCACATGGCGGAGACCATCCGGTTTTTGTGTGACCATCAGGTGCCGGTGCTGGGACATGTGGGGTTGACGCCGCAATCGGTGCACCGCCTGGGCGGATTCAAGGTGCAGGGGCGGGGGGATGATGCCGAACGGATCATGGCGGACGCGGAAGCAGTGGCCGGGGCTGGCGCCTTTGCCGTGGTGCTGGAAGGCATACCGGCCTCCCTGGCGCGGCGCATTACCGAGCGACTGGCCATTCCGACCATCGGCATCGGGGCCGGTGGCCAGTGTGACGGGCAGGTGTTGGTGCTGTATGACCTGTTGGGTGTATATGATGAATTCGTGCCCCGGTTTGTCAAGCGCTATCTGCCGGACCAGACGGTCCACCAGGCGGCAGGCTGTTTTGTGGAGGAGGTGCGGAGCGGTCGGTTTCCGGGGGAGGAGCACAGTTTTGCCGATTGAAGCCGGGCCGACGCTGGCCCCCAGCCACCCCCCCCTTCTTTTTG
>JAMOAX010000121.1:0-8893 GCA_039908555.1 Magnetococcus sp. DMHC-8 | reverse complement strand
CACCACCGCCTGGCTGGGAGACAAGCTGGGATTGCTGGTCAAGAAAGAGTAGTGGCGATTGGTCGGGGAAAAAATATGCGCGGGGTCCAGGGGGGATCATCCCCCCTGGCGGGTCCAGGGCAGCGCCCTGGGATTTTGCCGTTGCTGTTGCTGTTGCTGTTGATCTTCAAGAAAAGCCGCAGCCGGTTTTTGCTGCGGCTTTTTCAGCATGCGCCGCAGGCAATCTGGCATGGCTCCACGGGCATGCGCCGCAGGCAATCTGGCATGGCTCCACGGGCTGGCTAGCCCCACGGGCTGGCATATCCCCACTGGCTGTTTTGGCTGGGTCAACCAACCTGATTTGACAGGTACAAGCCGTTCCAGAATCGCCAGCTTGCCTGCGGCGCATGTTGAAAAGCCGCAGCAAAAAGCGGCTGAGGCTCCTTTGAAAAACAACGGCAACAGCAACAGCAAAGTCCCAGGGCTCTGCCCTGGACCCGCCAGGGGGGTGACCCCCCTGGACCCGCAGCAATTCTTCTACTCCGCCTTCCAGAACCGGGGGAAAAACAGGATCAACACGGTAAACAGCTCCAGACGACCGGCAATCATGGTGACGGTCAACAGGAGCTTGCCGGCATCGTGGATAAAGGCAAAATTTTCCACCGGTCCCACCTTGGCAATGCCGGGCCCCACGTTGGCGATACAGGTCAGGGAGGCGGAAAAAGCGGTCGGAAAGTCCAGCCCCACTGCCGCCAGCACGATCACCGACAACAACATGACAAACAAAAACACCACCACCATGATCAGACTGCCCTCCATCACCTCCGGCGGGATGGGCACCCCGGCATACTTGGGCACGGTAACACGGCGCGGGGCGATCAGGCGATCCAGAACGGCCAGAAACGACTCCCAAACCATCACCAACCGCACCACCTTGATCCCCCCGGCGGTGGAACCGGCCATGCCGCCGATCACCATCAAATTGAGCAGAATGACCTGCAAGAACAAAGGCCACTTGGCGAAATCATCGTTGGCAAAGCCGGTGGTGGTCATGATGGAAACGACATTGAAAAAGGAGTGGCGCATGGCCAGCTCCAGATTCTTGTCCTGCATGAGCATCAACGCCACACCGGTAACCAGCCCCGCTGCCAGCACAATCCCCAGATAGGCGAGCAGTTCCGGGTCCTTGAAAACCCCGAAATCACGCCGATAGATCAAGCGATAGTGCAACAAAAAATTGGCCCCGGCCAGGAACATGAAAATGGTCGTCCACCATTGGGCAGAGGGGGAAAAGGCGGCCAGACTGGCATTGCGGGTGGAAAACCCGCCGGTGGCCACGGTGGCAAAGGCGTGATTGACGGCATCCAGAAACCCCATGCCTGACCCCATGAGGACCAGAACGTTGGCCACGGTGATACCGAGATAGAGCGTCCACAGAATGCGGGCGGTAGTGGCAACACGGGGCACCAACCGATCCTTGGTGGGACCGGGTACCTCGGCCTTCAGGATTTCCATCCCCCCCACCCCCAAAAATGGCAGGATGGCAATGGCCAGCAGCAAAATACCCATCCCCCCCAGCCACTGGATCTCCGAACGCCAGAACAGCTGGCTTTTGGGTAATATCTCCACATCGGTGAGAATGGAGGCGCCAGTGGTGGTAAAACCGGAGGCGGTCTCAAACCAGGAGTCGATCCAGCCCATCCAGCCACCAAAGACAAAAGGCAGACCGGCCAGCACCGTGGCCATGGCCCAGCCCAGCCCGACAATCAGGATGCCGTCCCGGGCCCGAAGCTCTGGCCTGGCAGAACCGGTTGCAAAAAAGAGCAACCCCACCGCGCCGCCCGTCAGCATGGAACGGATGAAGGGAAACGGATCTTCGCCCAGGATCAATGCCACCGCCAGGGCCGCCAGTTGGCTGACGGACAACAGGACAGCCAGCAGGGACAACACCCGTATGGTCATGAGAAGGTTCATGGTCTACTGTCCCGGAAGAATCAGTTGGCGTATCTGCCGGTTGACCTTGTCCTGCCGGTTGGAAACAAACAACACCTGGTCTCCGGCAGCAAAGACCGTGTTGCCGTCCGGCAACGACAAGCGTCCCGCCCGGTGCAGGGCCGCCAGCACCACGCCCCCTGGCACCCCCAGGTCACGCACAGCCTTGCCGACCATGGGGGCCTCCGGACCCAGTTCGACCAGCATGGTCTCCAGTTTTCCTCCCAGCATCAACTCCGCCTCGATCACGGCATACGGACGCAACAGACCCATGATCTGCCCGATGGTGGTAAACTTGGGATGGACAGCGGCATCGACCCCCATGACGGACGAGATGGCGATATACCCCTCATTGTCGAACAGGGTGATCGACCGCCCGGCCCCCAGACGGCGCACCAGAACCGAAGAGAGAAAGTTGATCTCCTGATTGCCGGTCAGGGCGATATAGGTGGTGGAAGGATCGATCAACTCCCGCAACAAAACCAGATTGGTGGCATCGCCCTGCAGCACCCGCGTGCTGGAGAGAGTTTCTGCCAACGCCTTGCACCTCTGTCGATCTTTTTCGATGATGGTGGGCGTCAAACCCTGCTCTTCCAACCGGCGGGCCAAATGGAGAGCCATGTGTCCCCCGCCGCCAATCAGGTAACGGGTTTTCCGCATGCGGGAGTGGCTCTGCTCCAGCCCCATGAAGTCAAAGGCATCGGAGAGCTTGCCATCCGCCAGCAGCGGAATGAACAACCGATCCTGGGCCGCAAAGACAAAATCACCAGTGGGAATGATGGTCTCGCCGTGACGTTCCACGGCGGCCACCAGGGTGCGATTTTCCTGGCTCTTGTCAATGTCCCGCAGTTTTTTGCCAATCAGGGGGGAAGAGTCCTGCAGACAAAACCCGGCAATGTGGATGCGCCCGTCCAGAAAGGAGGCCACCTCGAACGCCAGGGGAATTTCCAGCAGATCCATCACCAGGTTGAGGGCATTGCGCTCGGGGGTCAACAGCAAGACCTTTGCCAGTTTGGCGCCGTCCCAAAGGTGCGTGCTGGCGGTATACTGCTCATCCCGCACCCAGACAGCCACCTGGGCCTGGGGTGCCAGGGAGCGGAGCCCCAGGGCCGTGACAATGTTGCGACTGTCCGATTCGGTCACCGCCAGCAACAGATCGGCCGTGTGAATGTGGACCTCATGCAGAATGCCCGGGTCCCGGATGTCCCCCTGCAGGGCGCGCACGTCCAGATGGGCCGACAATTGGGCAACGGCTTCAGGGTCAGGGTCGACGACATGCACGTCGTGCCCCTCCTCCACCATGTATTTGGCCAACACCTCGCCCATGGGCGTAATGCCAACGATTACGACATTCATGATTCCCTCTCAACCTCCCTGGCAGCAGATGAATGCGGACCGGCCATCCGTCAACCGGATCCCAACCAGGTCACGTGCCGGCATCCCGCTTCTGGTTGATCCAGCGCACACCCACCAGAATAAAGCCCAGGGCAATGAACGCACCCGGGGGCAGGACAAAGACCAGGGAGGGCTGAAAGGCACTACCCATGACGGATATCCCCAGGAAAGTGCCCGCACCCAGCACCTCCCGCACCCCGCCCAGAATAATCAGGGCCAGCGTAAAGCCCAACCCGGTGAAAATACCGTCGATGGCCGATGCAATGACCGTGTTTTTGGAGGCAAACGCCTCGGCCCGCCCCAGAATGACGCAGTTGACCACGATCAGCGGAATGAAAATGCCCAGCACCTTGTGTAAATCGTGGACGTAGGCGTTCATGCTCAGGTCGATGATCGTCACGAAGGCGGCAATGACGATGATGTAGGCAGGAATCCGCACGTCCGACGGGATCAGATTGCGAATCATGGCAATCACCGTATTGGAGCCCAGCAGCACAAACGTGGTCGCCAACCCCATGCCAATGCCGTTCTCAACCGAGGTGGTCACCGCCAGGGTGGGACACATACCCAACAACTGCACGAAAATACTGTTATTATTCCAAAACCCATCCACGATGACTTGTCTGGTGCTGGTCTCGCTCATGGCTTTTTCTCCGCAGCAACGGGTTGAAAGATGATCTCTTTCTTTTCAACAAAAAAATCCAGTCCCCTCTTTACCGCCAGGACGATGGCCCGCGGGGTAATGGTTGCACCGGCAAACTGGTCAAAATCGCCCCCGTCCTTCTTGACGCGCCACTTGGCGTTGTCCTGGTTCTTGCCCACGAATGCCTTGAGCCAGTCGGTCTTGTTGGGCATGATCTTGTCGCCCAGACCGGGGGTTTCCTTGTGGGCAACGATCTGGACGAGGTTGACAGTACCGCTCGGCAGCACGGACATCATGATTTCGATATCCCCGGAGTAGCCATCCGGCGCGGTCACGACGAAGGCGGCCCCCAGGTTGGTGCTGCCCTTGCGGCCACGGTAAAAAGTGACCGGTTTGCCCTTCCTGTTCAGACGATTGTCAACCAGGGCCACGGTATCGACGTCCGGCTGGTTGTCAAACCCGGCCGGCAGGACGCTTTTCAACATGCGCAACGTCTCCTGCCGTTGTGCCTCGGCGATGGGCCCGCGGGTTGCCGATTCGGTCGTGGCGAGGATGGCGGTGGCCACCATGCCGACCATCATCAGGATCAGCCCCATTCTCAAATAATCCGGCATTGCTGAACTCCTCTATACGCTGGTCGCCAAAGTCATGCAACCTGCCCGTAGGCGGTTGGCCGGGTGTACTGGTCGATCAGCGGCACAATGGCGTTCATGATGACCACAGCAAAAGAGACCCCTTCCGGGTAGCCGCTCCAGGTACGAATGAGGTAGGTCAACAGACCACAACCCAGACCAAAGACAATCTGCCCCTTGATCGTGATGGGCGAAGTGACCATATCCGTCGCCATGTAGAACGCCCCGATCACCAGACCGCCCGTCACCAGATGAAAAATGGGGTCGGGATAATGGGTGGGGTCGTAGAGCCAGAACAGCGCCGCCGGCACCAGACAGCCCGCCAGCATGGTCACCGGGATGTGCCAGGTGATCACCTTTTTGCGCAGCATGTAAATACCACCCAGAAACAGCAGCAGGGCCGACGTTTCACCCAGAGAACCACTGATCAGCCCCCCGGCGGCCTTCACCGCGTCAAACTGGTATTGACCACCCAATGCCTCCTGCAGCGTTTTGCCCTGCCCGGTCTCCGTGCGATACTGCCCGAGAGGGGTGGCGGAGGAGACGGCATCCACCAGCTCCGGCGGCGCCTGGTGACCGGTCATGACGATGGCCACCGAATCGGAGAGCGAATAGGCCTGGGCACTGAACAAGGGGTTGATGGCCGGCCAGGCGGTCATCTGTGCCGGAAAGGAGATCAGCAAAAACACGCGGGCGATCAGAGCCGGGTTGAACATGTTGTACCCCAGCCCCCCGTAGACCTGCTTGCCCACCAGGACGGCAAACACCCCGCCCGCCACACACAACCACCACGGCGCGTGGGGCGGCAAGGTCAGGGCCAACAACAGGCCGGTCAACGCCGCCGAATGATCCCCCAGGGCCGAAGGACGGTTGCGCAGTTTGAGAAACAGAGATTCGGTGACCAGACAAGCCGCCACGGTGATCAGAATGACCAACAGGGCAGGCCAGCCGAATATCATCACGGCCATGGCCGTCGCGGGCATCAGGGCCCAGATCACCACCTTCATGACCTGGGCTACCGAATCGCCATCGTGGACATGGGGAGAAGAGCTGAGGAGCAGATTGGTTTGACTCATGACATTTGACTAGCCTCCCTGTAATACATCTTCGAACAACAGACCGTTGCCACCCCTGTTACTGTTCCTGGGCCGCTGCCTTGGCCGCCCGGGCTGCCTTGGCTGCCTGGGCCGCTCGCGCTGCCCGGGCGGCCTTGCTGTCCGCCTCGTCCCCCGTCGCCACCGCCGTACCGTCCGCCGACACCGTGGCCTCGGCCGACGGGACTTCTGCCGGCCCGGTCGGCGGCGCGGCACTCTCCGCCGCCTTTTTCCGGGCCAGCATCGCGGCCTTCATGGCCTCCTTCTGGCGATCCTTCTCTGCCTTCTCCTGCTCCACCCGGGCCGTCTTGGCCTTGATCCGGGCCTTGTCCAGATCCAGCCTCTTCTGGGCCCGCCGCTCGGCCTGGATGACCAGTTTGGCATAACGGAAATAGTGCACCAGGGGAATATTGGCCGGACAGACAAAGGCACAGGAACCGCACTCGATGCAATCCCGCAGATGCAGTTCCGGCATGACCTCCATCTGTCCCACCTTGGCACGCCAGGCCATCTCGGAGGGCACCAGACTCATGGGACAGGCCTTGACACAGCGACCACAGCGAATGCAAGGCTGCTCCGGCTTGTCCACAATCTCTTCCGGGAGCAGGGCCAACAGACCCGCCACCCCCTTGACCACCGGGACATCCATGTTGTCGATGGCCAACCCCATCATCGGCCCGTTCAGGACCACCTTGCGCACCCCCGGTCGCAGACCGCCGCAGTGCTCGATCAGGTCCCGGACCGGCGTACCCAGAAAACACTCCAGATTGGCAGGTTTGCCAATACCCCGGCCCGACACCGTCACCACCCGGGTGATCAGGGGACGACCCCGCACCACCGCATCATAGATGGCATGCGCCGTGCTGACGTTGTGCACCAGCAGGCCGATATCCACCAGTCGCGCCCCGGAAGGCACCTGCCGCCCGGTGACCGACTCCACCAACTGCTGCCGGGCGCCCTGGGGATACATGGTCGGCATGGCCTGCACCCGGATGCCCGGAAAGGGCCCGGCCGCCTGGGTCATGGCACGAATGGCGCCCGGCTTGTTGTCCTCGATGCCGATGACACACTTCTGGGTCGGCAGCGTGTACATCATGATTTCGATGCCCGCGATAATCTCCCGGGCCCGTTCTTCCATCATCCGCTCGTCGCTGGTCAGGTAGGGCTCGCACTCCGCCCCGTTGATCAGCAGCAGATCCACCTTCTTGCCCTTGGCGGGAGTCATCTTGATATAGCTGGGATAGACGGCCCCCCCCAGTCCAACGATACCGGCATCGCGAATCCGGGCCTGAATTTCCGCCGGCGAGGCCGAAAGCGGGTTTTCGATCCCCCGCACACTGTCGGCCCACTGATCCTGGCCGTCAGGCTCGATGATCACACTCAGCATGGTCAGACCGGAAGGATGACCTGCAACGTGCTCCTCGATGGCAACGACCGTGCCCGAGGTCGGCGCATGCACCGGGGCCGACACCCAGGCGTCCGACCGGCCGATCGTCTCGCCCTTGTATACCTTCTGACCCACCACCACACAGGGATCACAAGGCTCACCCGAATGTTGATGCATCGGCACATAAAGCCGCCTGGGTATGGGCAGTGCCTCGATGGCACAGTGCGCGGCCAACCCCTTGTTGCCTGCGGGGTGGACTCCTCCGTGAAATGACCCTAACACCTTGGACACTCCTCGCTCATGGATGTTGTGGCCCGCATACCCCACTGGAGATGGCGGACAGGGATGAAGGCGGTGGACATGGACGACCGTCAGTGCGTGGCCTGGGCATGGGGACCGGCAGGCTTGTCCCACTGCCAGTCATAGACCGTCGGCGTGACCGGCACCATCTCAATGCAATCCACCGGACACGGCTCGACGCAGGCCGCACAATTGGTGCACCAGGCGGCGATGACCGTATGGGACTGCTTGTTGGCCCCCACAATGGCATCCACCGGACAGGCCTTGATGCAGGCGGTGCACCCGATGCAACGCACCTCGTCGATAAAGGCCACCCGGGGTCCTTCATCGTTGACCGGCGCCACGGGCTCCACACCCAGAATCTCGGCAATGGCCTTGATGGTGGGTGCACCACCCGGCGTACACAGGTTGATGGCCACATTGCCATCCGCAGCCGAGGCCGCCAGGGCATCCGCATAGGCCTGACAACCCGGAAAACCGCAGTTTCCACAGTTGCTGGCCGGCAGGACTTCCACCAGTTTTTCCGCCAGAGGATCGCCCTGCACATAAAACTTTTTTGCCGCAAATCCCAGGCCCACACCAGCCGCCAGGGCCATGCCACTCATGCTCAAAACCGCATCAATCATGGTGTACTCCTTGCACGATGAACGGGAATCGACGTCAGGGACCTACTTGACCATCCCGGAAAACCCCATGAAGGCCAAAGAGAGCAAACCGGCCGTGACCAGAGAGATGGGAGCCCCTTTCAGCAATGCCGGGACATCCGAGACGTCAATCCGCTCCCGCATACCGGCAAACAGCACCAGCACCAGGCCAAATCCCACCGAGGCACCAAAACCGTAGACAGTCGCCTCAAGAAAAGAGGCCTCTTTTTGCACATTCAGCAGCGCCACCCCCAGCACGGCACAGTTGGTGGTAATCAGGGGCAGAAAAATACCCAGAGAGGCATACAACACCGGGCTGGCCTGGCGGATCACCATCTCCGTCAACTGCACCAGCGCTGCGATGATCAGGATGAAGGAAATGGTGCGCATATACCCCAGATCCAGGGGAACCAGAATCAGTCGTTCCACCAGCCAGGAGATCACCGCCGCCAGGGTAATGACGAACACCACCGCATAGGACATGCCCAGGGCGGTCTCCACCTTTCTGGAAACCCCCAGAAACGGGCAGATACCCAAAAACTTGACCAGCACGAAATTGTTGACAAAAACAGTGCTGATCACAATTAAAGCAAAATCAGACATGGCCGCCATACCCCATTGAGTTGATTGCGCGAAGCACCCGTCCACCTCGTCGTCCGGCGGCCCAGGCAGCGTACCACCAGACTGGCTAGGTTGATAACACGCACCAGAACCGGGAGGCAATGAAAAAAAACCGGCATCCACAACCAGACCCGCCTGTCCGGTCTCCTGGACAGAGATGGAACCTTGACTTGCCCGAACGGCAGGATATGCTGTTGCGCCTCGGG
>JAMOAX010000296.1:0-1734 GCA_039908555.1 Magnetococcus sp. DMHC-8 | reverse complement strand
CCGTCGTCAACATTGACAACGGTTTCGGGGCTGGCTACGTGGCCGGTTTGATCAATCGGAGGAGTGGATCGTGACGGACGACAGGGCAGAGCGCTACCGAACCATGCTGGACGGACTGCGCGGACTGACATCCGCGCTGGTCGCCTTTTCCGGCGGGGTGGATTCCACCTTTCTAGTGGCGGCGGTCCAGGAGTCCGGCATTCCCTACCTGGCCGTCACCGCCCTTTCGCCCACCATGCCCGCCCGGGACCGGGAGGATGTGGCCATGCTCATCCGGGAGCGGCAGTGGCGGCATCGTTTCATCGACAGCGGCGAACTGGACGATGCAAATTTTGTCAGGAATACGTTTGACCGTTGCTATTTTTGCAAGAGTGACCTGTTCGGGCGGCTGACCGGGCTGGCCCGGCAGGAGGGATGGGCGGCCGTGCTGGATGGCAGCACCACAGACGACCTGACCGATTATCGACCGGGCATGCAGGCCAAACGGCAGTTTCAGGTGCGAAGTCCCATCCTGGAGGCCGGGTTGGGCAAGGAGGATGTGCGCTGGCTGTCCCGGGAGATGGGGCTCAAGAGTTGGGACAAGCCGGCCTCCCCCTGTCTTTCGTCGCGCATTTCCTACGGTGAGCCGATCCATGTGCGCTCCCTGCAGATGGTGGAGGAAGCGGAAACCCGACTCAGGGCCTTGGGCTTCGGGACGATGCGGGTGCGCAAGCAGGGCGAGACCGCCCGCATCGAACTGCCCGAGGCGGACCTGCCACGCCTGCTGGAACCGGGCCTGCGGCAGCAGGTGATCACCGGGGTGCGGCAGGCCGGTTTTACGTACGTCTCCCTGGATCTCGAAGGGTTTCAGAGTGGCCGACTCAATCGGGTCATTCCCATCCGTCCGGCACAATGAATAATGCACCGCCGGGCAGGCTTGCCTGCCTCACGGAACGGATACGGGGCGCAGGCTGGCCAGTGAGGCGGCGATCTGTGCTTCCGGGTAGGCATAGTCTTCCAACTGACCGGTAAAATAGCGATCGTAGGCGGCCATGTCGAAGTGTCCATGTCCGGACAGGGTGAAGAACAGGGTTTTGGGTTCACCGCTTTCCCGGCACCGCAGCGCCTCATCCACCGCGACGCGAATGGCATGATTGGATTCGGGGGCCGGCAGGATGCCTTCGGTGCGGGCGAACAGCACGCCGGCCTGGAAAGTGGCCAACTGGGGTACGGCCACGGCCTCGATCAGGCCCAGGTGGTGCAGATGTGACACCAGCGGCGAGTCGCCGTGGTAGCGCAACCCGCCGGCATGGATGCCGGGTGGCATGAAATTATGTCCGAGAGAGTACATGGGCATCAGGGGGGTCAGGCAGGCTGTATCCCCATGGTCGTAGCAATAGCGCCCCTTGGTCAGGGTCGGGCAGGAGTCGGGTTCCACGGCCACGAGACGGATCTCCCGACCGGCTGCCTTGTCCGCCAGAAACGGAAAGGCGGTCCCGCCAAAATTGGACCCGCCACCGCAACAGGCAATCACCACATCCGGAAACAGGCCAATCTTTTTGAACTGGGTCTGTGCCTCCAGGCCGATGACCGTTTGATGCAACACCACATGGTTGAGGACCGAGCCGAGGGCATAATGGCTGTCGGCGCGACCGGCAGCATCTTCGACGGCCTCTGAGATGGCCAGACCGAGCGACCCAGGCGTTGCCGGGTCGCGCTGCAGGGCATCCCGCCCGGCCTGGGTTTCCGGCGACG
>JAMOAX010000295.1:0-1739 GCA_039908555.1 Magnetococcus sp. DMHC-8 | reverse complement strand
TAAAAGTTGATGGCCGCCGCGTTGCTGGCAGAAGCCTGCACCGACAGGTGGATGGGCAGGTCGGGATGATGGGTATGACAATAATCCAACAGGGCAATGTTGGCGAGAATGATGGCATCCGCCTTCAACCGGGCAGCCATGTCCACGGTTTGGTACCAGATGCCCGCCTCCTTTCCCTGGGGATAGGTGTTCAGGACGACATTCGCCCGCACCCCGTGGCGATGGGCATATTCGATCCCGGCCGCCGCCTCCGCCTCACTGAAATTCAACCCCTCAAAATTGCGGGCGTTGGTGGCATTGCGAAAACCGAAATAGACCGCATCGGCACCATGATCCACCGCCGCCTTCAGGGATGGCAGATTGCCAGCCGGTGCCAAGACTTCCACTTTTTTCATGTCGCCCTTCCTGGATGGCTGGATGTGAAACCCGGAAGATCACCCCGGGGGAGTCTATCCCACCCTTGCCGGTAAGGCAAAGGAGTTGTCACGCCAGCCCGCCTCTGCACCGGCAAGTTCATGGCGTGTTGCTGTCAGAATCCGGGAAACATGTCGGTTCGTCGGGACAGCAATCAAAAAATATCATTTTATTGCCATTAGTTGCCAATATGGTCGATTTTTTGCTTTCATAGCGTCGACTCAGCCCGTATTGCCATCTTGCAGATTTTTTGTGGAGCCATGCGTATGTCCATTCACCCGAAGCGGTCTTTGTTCGAGAAAAATCGCCTCCTGTTTTTGCTCGGTTCTCTGGCCCTGCCCCTGCTGGTGGCGGTGGACAACGAGCTGCATTCGGCAGTGGAAAACGAGGGGGGCAAGCTGGGTAACATCCAGCAACGCTCCACCCGGACAACATTGCACAAGGCCATCGAAGAGGGGAGAATCCCGGAAGCGCTGCGTCTGCTCGCTGCAGGAGCCGTGGTCAACGCCCAGGACAGTTTTGGTCTGACCCCGCTCCATTTTGCCGTCATCAAGGCCGATCCGGCCCTGGTCCGGGAGTTGGTCACCCGCAAGGCGGAGACCAATGCCCGGGACCGGCGCGGCGATACGCCGATGCACATGATCGCCGCCAACAACGGTTCCGTGGAACTGGCCCGCATCCTGCTGGAAGCGGGTGCCAATCCCAACCTGGCCAACAGCGATGGCAGCACCCCGCTGCATTGGGCGGCCGGCGAGGGCAATGTGGCACTGCTCAAGCTCCTGCTGGAAAAGGGCGGCAACATTGACGCCCGCGACATAAAAGGCGACTCCGTCCTGCACTGGGCCGTCGAGGAGGGACGCAGCCAGGTGGCCGACCACCTGCTGGCCGCCGGCGCCAACGCCAATGCCAAAAACCATTATGACCGGACGCCGCTGCACTGGGCCGCCCGTCGGGGACACCTGACACTGGCCGAATTCCTGCTTGCCAAAGGTGCGGAACGGGACGCACGCGCCACTGCTGGGGATACCCCCCTGCACTGGGCCGCAGCAGAAGGCCATCTCTCCCTGGTCACCCTGCTGGCCAGGCAGGCGCCCAGCGTGGACGTCAAGGCACAGTTCGGTGAAACCCCCCTGCACTGGGCCGTGTTGCGCGGCCATGATACCGTCGTGGCCTACCTGGTCGAACGGGGTGCCAACGTCAACGCCCCGGACGAAATGGGCAACACCCCACGCACCCTGGCACGGGACAAGGGCAATGAGGCCATCGTCAAGCTCCTGAGCGCCAAAGAGACCCTGCACTCAGCCAATCAGGCCACCCTGACCACC
>JAMOAX010000294.1:0-1742 GCA_039908555.1 Magnetococcus sp. DMHC-8 | reverse complement strand
CCGCCCGGAAGGGACAGCCAGGAAACGGTTCAATGACAACAAGGAGCGGTTTGTTGCCGGAGAAGACTTCCAACTGGTTGATTATTCTCAAATGTCCGAATTGCGGACATTTGGCATCGAAGTACCCCCTCGCGGACTGACCCTCCTGACCCAGTCTGGCTATCTCATGCTGGTGAAATCTTTTACGGACGATCTGGCCTGGAAGGTCCAGAGGGAGTTGGTGAACCGTTACTTCCAGTTGCCGCCAGCCAAGTCGAAAGCACACGAGCTGCTGAGATCGGTGCAACTGCTGGTTGAGCAGGAGGAGCGTCTGCAGCGCGTGGCGGATGAGCAGCACCGCCAACAGGAGCAGATCAATGCGATTGCCAAGCGACAGGACGACATGGATGGCGATACCGGCTACATGACGGCACTGGCCTTTTGTCGGAGAGAGAACATTCCTGCTCCCTTGGTGTTCGCCCAGAAGCTGGGCATTCAGGCCGCCGAGATGTGTCGCAAACTGGGCATTCGCATGGGGAGCATACCAGACGAGCGATGGGGAAATGTGAACAGCTATCCCATTGCTGTGCTGGTGGAATGCCTTGCCAACGGCAAACCGAAGACTGCCACGATCTGAACCGGAGAGTTTCCATCCCGTTTTGAAGGCGCATGCGCGATGACGGCATATTACAACGAAAACAACCCGGCCATGGCCGCATGGCTGAGAACATTGATCCAGCGTGGACTGGTTGCGGCCGGGGATGTGGATGAAAGGAGCATCGAAGATGTCTTGCCTGCAGAGCTGGGTGGATACCACCAGCACCATTTTTTTGCCGGTATCGGGGGGTGGTCTTGTGCCCTCCGTCTGGCCGGATGGCCGGACGACAGGCCGGTCTGGACCGGGTCATGTCCCTGCCAACCTTTCAGCCAGGCAGGCCGGCGACTTGGGTTTGCTGACCAGCGGCATTTGTGGCCTGCCTGGCACTGGCTCATCCGGCAGTGCCGTCCTGCAACGGTTTTTGGCGAGCAGGTTGGCCGGGTTGGCGGGGCTCGGTGGCTCGACCTTGTATGCAGCGATTTGGAAGCCCTGGATTACGCCTGCGGGGCGACGGTGCTGCCAGCTTGCAGCGTCGGGGCACCGCACCTCCGGCAACGCATTTTCTGGCTGGCCAACGCCAACGGCCAGGGACTATCGCTCGGACCGCAGCCGGAAATCCGCGTCGGAGCTGTACGGGACGAAGGGCCAACCGTTGGCGCGGGTGGTCTTGTACGCAATCCCTGGTTGGGATGCGACTGGATCCGCCTCACCGATGGCAGCGTGCGGCCTGTTGAACCCGGAACACGCCCGCTGGCTCATGGGGTTCCCGCCCGGGTGGTCAAGTTGTGCGGATACGGAAACGCTCTTGTGCCGCAAGTCGCGGCGGAATTTGTCAGGGCAGTGATGGAGTACAGATAACCATGATCGACATCAACCACACTGCCACCTTTGCTGAAATTGTCACCGGGCTGATCGATGCCGCCCTGGTGACCGAAGAAGCAGCCTCTCCACGCAGGGAGTATCTGGGCGGCTCTCGTCTGGGCGTCGCCTGCGAGCGGGCGTTGCAGTTTGAATATGCCGGTGCGCCCAGGGACGCGGACCGGGGTTTTGGTGGCAAGACCCTGCGCATCTTTGCCGCCGGGCATCTCTTCGAGGCGTTGGCCATCCAGTGGTTGCGGGCCGCCGGGTTCAACCTGGTCACCCAGAAACGGGATGGCGGGCAGTT
>JAMOAX010000120.1:0-8967 GCA_039908555.1 Magnetococcus sp. DMHC-8 | reverse complement strand
TTGGCAAAACTCACCATGGTGGCCGCGTCCACACCCAGCGCACTGGCATACATGCTGGTGATGGTGATCATGATGGTCTGATCCGCGTTGGCACCGACGTGAAATCTCTTGCCCTCGAAAAAGCTTCCCTGCAACAGATACTGGTTGTTGAACTGGGTGTTGCGTGCAATCCGGTCAATCTCAGCAACCATCTGATTGACCTCTTTCTGCATGTCCTGGCGGTCACTTCTCACCGAAGTGTCGTTGGCCGCCTGAACCGCCAACTCACGCATCCGTTGCAATGCGTTCGTTGTTTCCGTCAGGGCCCCTTCCGCCACCTGAATCAGCGAAATGGTGTCGTTGGCGTTGCGCACCGACTGGTTGAAGCCGCGGATCTGCGAGGCCATCCGATCAGAGATCGAAAGGCCGGCCGCATCGTCCACTGCGCTGTTGATGCGCAACCCGGAAGAGAGCCTTTTGAACGTGGTGCCCAGCGAAGCGGTGCTGCTCGCCAAATTGCGCTGAGCGGTTAATGATGCGATGTTGGTGTTGATCATGAAAGCCATTGTTCGTTTCCTCCCAAATCTCGTGAATATATCTTTATATTCACATCTATATCCGTCCCTGGCTGGAGGTGGGCCGTTCGTTTACCGTGACCGACCCGGTCACCCGTAATGCAAGCGTTGCGTCCGCAACGGACGTACGCAACGCAGACTACGCCTGCCTGCTCTGCACACACGTGCAGAGTACCAAAAGAGTGAGGAGAGCCGGTCGCAATCCGCCCGCCACTGACCGAACCAACCGATCACGGAACGCCCGGAGAGCCTCCCCCGGAAAGCGTGCAAGCCGCCGGGAAAAGATTGCCCGAACCTCTGTACCGCCATCGCCAGGAGGGATCTCTCCCCCCGCCAACACCGGCACAAATGGATCTCCTCACAATATAATCAATAGTTTGTATCTCTTTGTTCTGCTTGAATTGATAAAAATCCTCCCCCATCGGTTCGCCCACGCCTGCGCGTGCACCAAGAAAAAGAACTCACCCACTGGGGGGGATGATCCCCCCCAGACCCCCGCAACAGTTGAAAAACACAGGGCAGGGGCAATAAATTTTACCGCCAGAACAACTGCTTACTTGAGCAACTGCAAGACAATCGCCGGCTGCTGGTTCGCCTGGGCCAATACCGCTGTTCCGGCCTGCTGCATGATGCTGTTCTGGGTCAGCTTCGCCGTCTCCGCCGCAATGTCCGCATCCACCACCCGGGACCGGGCAATGGAAGTGTTCAGGGAAATATTGGTCAGGTTGGCAATCACCGCCTCAAAACGAACCTGCATGGCACCCAAAGTGGCCCGCTGGGCCGTCACCGAATTGATCGCCTGATCAATCCGGCCAATCGCCGACTCCGCCGCCTGCTGGTTGGCGGAAGTGGTGGTGCCCGTCAGGAAACTGGCCATGTCGGTGGCATTGACCCGCAACGCCGAAGCCCCCATGCTGGTGATGGAAACCATAATGGTCTGACCCTGGTTGGCCCCCACATGAAACGTCCGGCCATCCCGGAAATTGCCCTGCAACAACAACTGGTTGTTAAACTGGGTCGTATTGGCGATACGATCAATTTCCGCAACCAACTGGTTGACCTCTTTTTGCAGATCGTTCCGGTCGCTGGAAACATTGGTATCGTTGGCCGCCTGAACCGCCAACTCCCGAATCCGCTGCAACGCATTGGTGGTCTCCGTCAGTGCCCCCTCGGCAATCTGAATCAGGGAGATGGTGTCGTTGGCATTGCGCACCGCCTGGTTCAAACCCCGCACCTGCGCCGTCATCCGATCCGATATGGAAAGACCCGCCGCATCATCCGCCGCACTGTTGATGCGCTGTCCAGAAGACAATCGCTTGAAGGTGACCCCCAGGGCATTGGTGCTGCCCGTCAGGTTGCGCTGCGCGGTCAACGACGCAATATTGGTATTCAATACAATAGACATGGCTCATACTCCTTACCGGAATACCTCTCGGCACCCCGCAAAAACTTCCATCCCTGGCTAAAAGTGAGCTGTTCGTTTCATTGGGTCAGCCCGACCCATCACACCAAAAAAACAGACGGCCAACTCCCATGGCTCTGCCCTGGCTGCCTTCCCCGTTACTTAAGCAGCTGCAAGACAATCGCTGGCTGCTGGTTTGCCTGGGCCAATACCGCCGTTCCGGCCTGCTGCATGATGCTGTTCTGGGTCAGCTTCGCCGTCTCCGCCGCAATGTCCGCATCCAGAATCCGCGACCGGGCAATGGAGGTGTTCAGGGAAATGTTGGTCAGATTGGCAATCACCGCCTCAAAACGAACCTGCATGGCACCCAAAGTGGCCCGCTGGGCCGTCACCGAGTTGATCGCCTGATCAATCCGGCCAATCGCCGACTCCGCCGCCTGCTGGTTGGCAGAGGTGGTGGTGCCCGTCAGAAAACTGGCCATGTCGGTGGCATTGACCCGCAACGCCGAAGCCCCCATGCTGGTAATGGAAACCATAATGGTCTGGCCCTGGTTGGCTCCCACATGAAACGTCCGGCCATCCCGGAAATTGCCCTGCAACAACAACTGGTTGTTAAACTGGGTCGTATTGGCGATACGGTCAATTTCCGCAACCAACTGGTTGACCTCTTTCTGCAAATCATTCCGGTCGCTGGAAACATTGGTATCGTTGGCCGCCTGAACCGCCAACTCCCGAATCCGCTGCAACGCATTGGTGGTCTCCGTCAATGCCCCCTCGGCAATCTGAATCAGGGAGATGGTGTCATTGGCATTGCGCACCGCCTGGTTCAACCCCCGAACCTGGGCCGTCATCCGGTCCGATATGGAGAGACCCGCCGCATCATCCGCCGCACTGTTGATGCGCTGACCGGAAGACAACCGCTTGAAAGTGGTCCCCAGGGCATTGGTGCTGGTCGTCAGGTTGCGCTGCGCGGTCAAAGATGAAATATTTGTGTTGATTACGATTGCCATTGTTTAATCCTCCGTATAGGGAACACCTTAAAGGGTGTTCCAAAAATCTTCCATCCATGGTTAAGCATGGGCCATTCGTTTTGCCTGCAGGGCCGGCCCGGCCCATCACACAATCACCGTTGCGTGTCCATTGCTGCCGAATAACAAAAGCAACTAAAAAATTAAACTTTAATAATCAAATAAACCACAAAACACACATGCATCCGCCGTCTGAAAATATAAGGAATCATTTTCAGCGCATCGAAACCCCTTCCGGCGGCACAAAGAGGTTGACAGATGTCAACGATTATGCCGGAAAAAACCGACCAGCCGGATCACATAAGGGTCAAACGGGAAAACGGATAGTGGGTGCACATTCGCTCCGCCCGTTCCGTGGAAGGGGAGAGGGGGGGCGTGGGTGGGCGCAACAAAGCCCGGGGAGACGACTGGATGAGTGACATGACTGGTACCTCCCGATACAGCAATCCGCGATTGGATTGCGTTTCATTATCCGTCCCTGGCTGGAGGTGGGTTGTTCATTTTACAGGGCCAACCCTAACCCTGGAGCCCGTGCGGGGAGGCTGCTTGGCAACACTCCTGGCACAAACCCTGTCGGCAACCATCCTGGTTGCACGATACTGCGACCTGCCGTCTGGCGGCCATTCTGCGACCGGTCAGACCGAGCGGTGTCTTTCCGGGAGGATTCCTTCCCCGCAGTCCGTCACCGTATGCTTAAATTATCGACCCCCAGGCTGAATTCTTGAGGGAAAAAATGCAAGTCAGGCCATTTTTTATTGCAACCTACTGGAAAGACAGCATCAATTATGTTTTTTCTCGGCCAGGGGAATGCCCAGTTCGTTGGCCAGTTGCGCCGCCTGTTCGCTCTCCATCTTGCTCAGGATTTTGGCGGCCACCTTTTCCTTCATCACCTTGAGCACCAATACCGCCGTCTCCCGGTCCATGGATTTCAAGCCGTCGGCCGCCGCCTTGACCTTCATCCCGGACAATATTTTGGCCAGTCGCGTAATGTTGGCATCGTCCACGGCCTTTTCCTTGTCCAGATTGGCACGCATCTCCCCCCGCAGGGCCTCCAGGGAGGCGATACGCTTGGCCAGCTTTTCCTCCAACCGCTTGAGATCCGCCTCGCGGAGATCCAACCATTTGGCCCGCTTTTCCAGCTCCTGCCGCCGCTGCTCCAGACTGTTCAGCAGATTGGCCGGATCGGGTATCCCGACTGCCTTGTCCTCCACATCCTGCTCTTTGGCCTTGGCAGCTCCCTTCTCTCCCCCCTGTTTGGCCGCCGCCGCATTATCCGCCGCCCAGGCGGGCGCGCTCTGCCCGCCCAACAACAGGGCCAACAACACAAAACAGGCGGGCACAAAACGCGCCGACACCACCCGGCATCCACGGGTTCGGCCCTCCTGACCATGGGCAAAATTCGGCAAGCGTCTCATCCCACCTCTCCTTCCTGACCGAAAAATGATTTATCGCGCAGCACACCCACCATGTCCATCGTTTTTTTCTCGTATTGCTCTATTTTTTGGCGTTGTTGCCGTTTTTCTCTTTCCGCCAGTTTTTCCGCCTGTTGGAGCTGGGTTCGGGCGGCCATCCATGCCTCTCTGGTTTTTTCCAGGTCCATTTTTGCCACGGCAATCATCTGTTCCAACCGTTTGCGTCGCCAGCTCTGGCCCTGCAAAAATTTGTCCATCCAGGGCAGCATGGAGCGATCTGCCTGGTCGGCGGCCTGCCGGGCCAAGGTCTGCTCCTCGGCAGTCTGCTGGTCCAGTTTGAGCACATCCTGCTGTAAACCCTCCACACGCGCAAGGGTGCGCGCAAAAGCCATGCCGTTGGTCTCTTCTCGAATACGGCGCAACTCAACCAGACGGTGAAATCGGTTCATCGCTGCATCCTGCTCAATTTTGCTCTCGCCAAACGGGCCACAATCCGCCACACTGTCGCCGGGATGGGTTTGGCAACATCCTGACGCACGGCATCCTCCTCTTTTTGCAGGATAGCATCATGAAAAAAATTCTGCCACTACCTGTTTATCTGTTTTTGCTCAGCGGACTGATCGCCCTGCCGCTGCTTGGCCATGCCGACAACAGCCGCAAGAGAGGGATCACCCTGATTACCGGCCCCGAAGCCTCCGACCTTATGCACGCACTGGGCGAACCCTTGCAGCGTGCCGCCGGCATCAAGTCCGGGGATATCCGCTTTCATGTGATGCTGGACAACCGCCTCAACGCCATGGCATTGCCCGGACAGAACATCATCCTGCACAGCGGCCTGCTGTTGGCCGTGCGGGATCGGGATGAACTGGCGGCGGTCATGGCCCATGAAATCGGCCATCTGAGCGCAGGTCATCATATACAGATCGAATCCACGCTGAAGGATGCGGCACTGCGTACCATGGTCACCTTTGCCGCCGGTATTGCGGCGGCGGCGGCCACAGGCAACGGACAACTGGCCCAGGCCGCCGTCATGGGCGGATCTGCCGCCTCCCAGTCATCCCTGCTGGACACCCTGCGGGAGAAGGAGTCCCAGGCAGACCGACTGGCCATCCATTATCTCTCCACCGCCGGTTTCAACCCCAGGGGCATGGTGCATTTCATGGAACGCCTCAACCGGGAACAACGGCTCAACAATCTGCCCCCCCCCTATCTGCTCACCCATCCTCTCAGTTCTCAACGGTTGATGGAGAGTCAACAGCAGATTGATGCCCTGCCAACCCCCACCCTCGACCAGATCGTGCCCCCTGCAAACCGTCGGCGGGATCTGCCTACCCGTTCCGACAAGGCAGGGGGGCATGGGGAGGGGGATAACATGCTGCTTGCCCGTGTGCAAGCCGTCCTGGAGGCGGGTACCAGCGACGACATAAACGGGGTGATCGCCCGTTTCCGCAAACGCCTCGAACTGGACCCCGATCAACTGCCGGCGCGCTATGGTCTGGCCGTGGCCGAGCGGTATACAGGCCAGCTTCAGGCCGCCACCAGCAACCTGGAAGCATTGCTCAAGCAGCACCCGCAGGACCCCTACCTGCTGCGGGAACGGGGCATGGTCCGGCTGGAGTTGGGCAAGCCCGATGCAGCAGAAGAGGATTTTCGCACCGCCTTGCAATACCAGGCCAAACAGACCAATGCCGACCTGCTCTACCGTTTGGCATTCGCCATGAACGAGCAGGAAAAACTGGCCGATGCCAGCCGTATTTTGCGCCAGTTGACCCTGGAACACCCGCTGGTGGCGGAATATCTCTACCTGCTGGGCGTCGTCGAGGGCAAGCAAAACCACCTGGGGGCCAGTCATCTGGCTTTGGCCCGCTATCACTATCTGATTATGGAAAAAAAAATGGCCCGATGGCACTACAAACAGGCGATGCGGGAGTTTGCCAGTGCCGATGCCGGCAAGAACATTGCAAGGGATGAACTGGCCAAATTGGAGCAGTTGGACAAAACTTTCCTCCACAAGGAGCAATCATCCGAACCTTGATCCCCTCTTTTCCCCCTGGTTCCCCCTTGTCGTGTGCGGTGTTCAGGCCGGTCCGCTGCGCATGCCATCCCGACAGGCGGAACCGCAGTAGGGTCTCTCCTCATGCCACACGACCAACTCCTGCGGAATCAAGGTGCCGCAGCGGCTGCAACGGGACAATGCCTGTGCCGGTTTATCCGTGGCAACCGGCGGAGAGGGGGGGTGCAACCAACGCCACACCAGTCGCGCCACCAGCAAGGCTGCACCCAGCAACAGGAGAAACCGCACCACACCCACAGCCATCACTCCTCTTATTGCGCGGCCTGGTTTTTCTGCTGGGAATGATGAAACAAGGCGGAAAAATTGATGGGGTCCAGCACCATGGGCCGGAAGCCACCCTGCATGATCATCTCAGAGACCAATTGCCGCACATAGGGAAAAAGAACCGTGGGACACTCAATCCCCAACATGGGAGCCAGCAACTCCTGGGGCACGTTGCGCAACAAAAACAGGCCGGCATAGGTCAGATCCACCAGAAACATGGCCCGCTCCCCCGCCATCACCTTGACCGTGACGTGCAACGAGGTCTCAAAATGTTCCGCACTCTTCTGGATCGTGCCCATTTCCAGATTGAAATCCACCTTGGGCTCCAGATTTTCCCGAAACATTTCGGGCGTGTTGGGACTTTCAAACGAAAGATCCTTCAGGTACAGCTTTTCCACATGAAAAACCGGCGTGGCAGGGGTATCAGTCATTGTATCAGACATACATATCGCCTCGTCATTCTAGTGTAAAAACGTCCACAGGGGGCCGATCATCATCTGCATTTTGTCAGCCTGGTTGCGCCACGGTCACACCGGCCAGTGCCGCCGGTTTTGGCCGGCGACGCCGTCTTTTTTTGGCGGCGGCCACCCCCTCTGGCGCAGTGGTCGCCACCGGTTCCACACGGGGTGGCGGCACCGGAGCGCGCACCCGTCCCCCATTGCCCCCTCCCCGACTCAACCCGACCCTCCCTCCCGGTGCCCGGGTGGGGGAACGGCCCAGGGCCTCGTTGCTCGGTCGATGCAGGGAAACCATCAGTTCATCCGGTGCCCAGGCGACAAAAATTTTGCCGCAATAGCTTTCGATCTCTTCCAGGCGATAGGCCCCCTCTTCGTCCACCAGGGAGATGGCATCCCCCTTTGCCCCGGCCCGGGCCGTCCGGCCAATGCGGTGGAGATAATCCTCGGCATTTTCCGGGAGATCGTAGTTGATCACGTGGGTCACCCCATCGATATGCAACCCCCGTCCCGCCACGTCGGTGGCGATGAGCACCGGCAACTCGCCCGCCTGAAACCGCTGCAACACCCGCAACCGCTTGGCCTGCGGCACATCGCCGGAAAGGTAGCCGCTCAGGATGCCATTGGCCTCCAGCCAGGCTTGCAGGGTCTCCCCCATCCGCTTGGTGTTGGTAAAAATCATGATGCGTCCCAGTTCCCCGGTCTCCGCATCCGCCAGATCCCGTCGCAACAACCCCACCATCAGACTGATCTTTTTTTTGCCTTCAACGTGATACAGGCACTGGGTCACCTGTTGCACCGTTTTGACATCCATGGGGGTGGAGATCACTTCCGGGGAGTTCATGTATTCGTAGGAGAGTTCCTGCGCCCGGTAAGAGAGGGTGGCGGAAAAAAGCATGGAAAGACGCTGCTCATGGGGGGGCAACCGGCGCAGAAGATAGCGCAGATCGGCGATAAACCCCATATCAAACATGCGATCCGCCTCGTCAATGACCAGGGACTGCACCCGGTCACAGCGGTAGACTTTTTGCTTGAAATAGTCGATCAACCGCCCCGGCGTGCCGATCAGGAGATCCACCGCGCCACAGGTCAGGGCCAGACGCTGTTTTTCATAATCCACCCCGCCATAGACGGCGACTATGTTCAACCCGGTATACGCGCCCAGGGCACGGGCATCCTGCTCGATCTGCACCACCAACTCCCGCGTCGGTGCGATGACCAGGATGCGGGGTGCGCCACACCCTTCGGTGGATTGGCCACGAGGCGGAGAGGCGGTCTGGCCATCCACCGCCAGCACCCGTGACATGGCCGCGATCAAAAAGGCGGCCGTCTTGCCCGTGCCTGTCTGGGCCTGCCCGGCCACATCATGACCGGCCAGGGTCATAGGTAACGTCAACGCCTGGATGGGCGTGCAATCGGTAAACCCGCACGCTTCGATGCCGCGCGCCACCGCTTCGGGTATGGCCAGATCGGAAAATTTCATCAGGAGGCAGCAGCCAGAGCCAAATCTTTCACTTTGGCGTTCAGGCGTTGGGTATAACGGGCGGCTGCATTGTCATGGATGATCCCTTTGCGTGCCGTCACGGCCAGCACCGAAACCGCCTGGCGCAGGGCTTCCTGGGCACCCGGCAGATCTTTGGCCTCCACGGCCGTTACCACCTTTTTGTAGAAAGTGCGCATCCGGGCCTTGGCACTTCTGTTCCGGTTCTTGCGTTTTTCTGACCGTTCGATATCCTTGATCGAGGATTTAATGTTTGCCACAGAACAAAAACTCCTTA
>JAMOAX010000293.1:0-1752 GCA_039908555.1 Magnetococcus sp. DMHC-8 | reverse complement strand
GCCGGGGCCAGATGGGTTTGCCCATGCCACCCAACCCTTTGATGGCCCAGATGCGCCGTTCCTGGCGGGTGCGGCAAAAGGTGTAGGCCTCCATGGAACGGTGACCGCCAGTATCAATGGCGGCCGCCCGAACGTAGAGGTCGGACACCTGTCGGGCATGGGGATAGGCACGGTACAGGATGTTTTCCAGATCCTGCCAAACCGCAGGCCCGGACGGGTCGCCCCACAACACCCAGTAGGCCACCGACCAGGACTCTTCATCCCGACCCCAACCGACGATCTCCAACTCCAAACGGTCATCCTGGACATCGACACCGGCAGTGAGAAGAACGATGCCGGGGGGCAGCAGCGGGCCAAACATCTCCCGCCGCGCCATCAGCCCCTCGCCATCCAACTGCTCGGCACTCTCCTCCCAGGTTTCTCCCAGCTTGGTGTTGACCCAAACCTTCAACCGGGGGGGATCTCGATAAACCTGCCCATGCTCCAGGGCAATGTCCCCCCAGGAGGTCCAACCGTGCGGGGAGTACAAGCTGGAGAGGTGAAAACCTGCCACCCTGTTGGTGGGGTTGTCCGCAATCCATTGACCGTGCGCCAGCATCCATCCTTTCTGGTAATCCTGGATGGAGACGCCGCAATGGATGCATTCGTAGAAAGCCTGTTCCCGATCTCCATCGGGCCAACGCATCTGTTTCCACTCCAGCACCTGCAAAGCCTGGCAGGATGGACAGGGCACCCAATAGCGTCGCCGATCGCTCTCCTGGTAGGCCGCCTCGATCCGGCTGAACCCTCTGATGGTAGGGGTCGAGACCATCAAAATCTTGCGGTTGGCGAAGGTGACTGTGCGCTGGGTGGCCAATGCCACCGGGTCGCCCTCGCCATCGGCATCCCCTGGGTATCCGTCGATCTCATCCATGAACAGGTAGCGGATGGGCATGGAGCGCAGCCCCACCGCCGAGTTGGCTCCGGTCAAAATCAGAACGCCACCGGGAAACTCCTTTCCCAGTATTGTGTTGCCGGAATCACGGGATCTGGGATCTTTCACCAAATCTTTCAGCACGCTGCTGATTTCGATCAGCGGATCGATGCGTTGTTTGGAATGCCGCTTGGCGGTCTCCACCGTGGGCTGGACCAGCAGCATGGGACCGGGAGCCTGATGGATGACATAGCCCAACCAGCAGAGGCCCGCCTCGGTCCCCCCAAGCTGCGCCCCTTTCATGAACACCACCCGCTCCACCGGAGATGACGGGGATAAACAGTCCATGATCTCCTTGAGATACGGGGTCCGGTCGGTGCGCCACAAGCCCGGTTCGCCAGAGGCCACCGAGGAGAGCATCCGATGCTTGTTTGCCCACTCAGAGACGGTCAGCAGAGGGTCTGGCCTCAACCCCTGGCGGAAATACTCCCCATAGGATGGCATTGGAAGATTCGATACCATTGAAAAACTCCTGCTCCCGATACGGTGGGAATAAATAGAAAATATTATTCAAAATCATCATGTTGCGCTTGATTACCCTGTCGGAACTATGGCTTCATGTGTCTCAACGAAGCAGTACGAACCAACCCAAACAGGAGAAACGCACATGAGCAACCTCACCCCCGCACAACAAACCATCCTGGAAGCCGCTGCCGGTCGCGCCAACGGTTCCATCCACCCCCTGCCGGGCAACATCAAGGGCGGTGCCGCCAAGAAGGTGATCCAGGCGTTGCAGCAACAGGGTCTGATCGAAGAGATCGAAACCGACGTCTGGCGCA
>JAMOAX010000119.1:0-9017 GCA_039908555.1 Magnetococcus sp. DMHC-8 | reverse complement strand
GATTGTTGCTCATTTTTCTGATCCTGGGCGGGATCTATTCCGGGGTGTTCACACCGACCGAGGCAGCAGCCGTCAGCGCAGTCTATGCCTTTGTGGTCGCCGTTTACATCTATCGGGATCTCCCGTTACGGGATCTGCCCAAGGTACTGCTCGCCTCGGCCAACATGAGCGCCATGCTGTTGTACATCATTACCAACGCCATGCTGTTCTCCTTCCTGCTGACCCATGAAAACATTCCCCAGCAGATGGCGTTGTGGATGTTGGAGCAGGGGTTGAGACCCGTCAGCTTCCTGCTGATCGTCAACCTGATCCTGCTGCTGGCCGGGGATTTCATGGAACCCTCCTCCATTGTACTCATCATGGCCCCCATCCTGTTTCCCATCGCCCAAAAACTGGGCATTGACCCCATCCATTTTGGTATCCTGATCACGGTCAACATGGAAGTGGGCATGGTCACCCCGCCGGTCGGATTGAACCTGTATGTGGTCAGTGGCCTGGTCAAACGGGGCCTGACAGAGGTAACCATTGCCTCTGTACCCTGGATTATCACCATGCTGGTCTTTCTGACCCTGATCACCTACTGGCCACCGCTCTCGCTCTGGCTGCCGCGCCTGCTGGGCATGATGCCGTGATGTCCTGCATCGGTCCTGGTCTCGCCATGGCCGGGTAAAGGGTGCAACATTCCCTGACAATTGACAACCATTGTGCAGCGCAACATATTTATATTCAAAAAGATAATACGGGTGCAATCATTGTTGGCACAGCTATCAAATGTTGCATGGGTATGTCGTGCGACCAACCGGTCAAGAGAAGAGGAGCGTCACCACTCTTCCGGCGGCAGCATAACGGAACGACCGACCGCCCAGCACAAAAGAACCGGACGGGCCAACCGCCGGCAAAAAGGGAAACCAGGAGTGTCTGAGAGGGGGAAAAAGGCCCAGCCGACCGGGAGTTAGAGGGGGGGGCCCCCGGTCGGCTCGACAGGAAGATACGGGCCAAAGGCCCGCCTCTCCCTTTCTGACAACCGGGACAGGACACTCCCTTGTCCGCCCGGAAGACAGCCCAACCAGGATGCCAAGCCGACCGGGAGTTAGAGGGGGGGGGCTCCCGGTCGGCTCGACGGGAAGATACAGGCCCGGAGGCCCGCCTCTTCCTTCCTGCGACTGGAGCGGCGGTCCATCACCGCTCCAGTGTACGACATGAGACGAAGGCCAAGCCGGTCGGGAGTTAGAGGGGGGGGGGGTACTCCCGACCGGCCCGACAGGAAGACGTAGATCCGAAGGACCCGCATCTCCTTTGCTGAGGACCGGCTGGCATCGAGCCACCGCCGGCACGACTGACGAGTCGTCTCTCCATCCTGTGGTGTGACCGGCCAGACCGGCCACGCCGTTGACTTTTAGGTGAGCATGTTCTGTGCCAATTTGCCGGACGATCACTTCTTCTCCGTCATGGTCTCCGGAGGGCAGGTCAGACGGTTGGCGCTGCGGCGGCTCACGCCCCCTCGATCGGCTCCTCTGTCGAGGTTTGACCACTCTTTTTGCGCCGGGCCAGACGCTGGTTGAGGGCCTGCCGGGTGATACCCAGGATGGAGGCCGCCAGCCCCTGGTTGCCTTGTCCCGTCTTCAGGGCATTCTGCAGCAGGAACTCTTCCGCTTCCCGAATGGTGGGCGGACGGACGGCATTGGGCCAGGAAAGAGTGATGCCGGTCGTCACGGGTGCCTGCATGACCGACGCACTGTCGTCTTCGCCCTGGGAGATTTGCATATGTTCCCTGAAACTGCGCAGCGACAGCACGCCCCGGCGATGCAGGGCAACCGCGTTGAAAACCATCGCCCGCAATTCACGGATGTTGCCAGGAAAGCGGTAGGTGGCCAGCAGGTTGAACAATTCGGGAGGTGGCGTGGGCGGTTCCTTGCCCACCGACTGGGCCGCCTCCTGCAGGAAATGACTGACCAGCAGCGGAATGTCATCCCGTCGCTCCCGCAACGGCGGCAGATGCACCTGGTGACCGGCCAACCGGTAATAGAGATCCTGACGGAAATGGCCGTTGACAATCCGTTCCTTGAGGGGCCGATTGGTGGCTGCCACCACGTAGATGTCGGCATGTTTGCTGATGTCGGCCCCAAGGGCATGGTATTTTTTGTCCTGCAGGAGGCGCAACAGCTTGACCTGACTGGTTTCGCTCAGATCACCGATCTCATCCAGAAACAGCGTGCCACCCTGTGCTCTGGCAATCTGTCCCTCCCGGTTTTGATCCGCGCCCGTGAAGGCCCCCTTGCGATGGCCAAACAGCGTGTCGGAAAAGACCATGTCATCCAACCCGGCCACATTGACCGGGACAAACTCCCCGGTCCGGCCACTCAGCAAATGCATGGCCGCCGCGATCGACTCCTTGCCCACCCCGGTTTCTCCCGTGATCAGGACGGGTTCCCGGGTGGTGGAAACGGCTTCCATGTACTGGAAAATGGCACGCATCTTTGTACTGTTGGTCACAATACCGGCAAAGGCATCATGCCGTTTCAGGGTATCGTTGAGCAGGTAACCTTTGAGCATGTTGACCTGGCGACGCAAAGATTGCAACTCCAGGGTGTGCTGGACCGTCGTCAGCAACCGTTCCTTCTCGACCGGCTTGACCAGGTAATCCAACGCCCCCTCTTTCATGCAGTCCACCGCCGTTTTGACATCCTGCACGGCGGTCAGAATGACGACGGGCATGTCGGGATAGCGCCGCTTGATCTCACCCAGCAGTTCGAAACCGGACAGGTAGGGCATGAACAGGTCCAGCACAACCATGGCTACCGGATGGTGCTCCAGAAACGGCATGACCTCCCGACCATCCTGCAGGGTGGAGACCGGCTCTATGCCGGCCCGACGCAGCAACAGACTGGCGCCCAGCAGGACACCCTGTTCATCGTCCACCAGCAGGACATGTGGCATGTTTGACTGCATATGGTTTGTACTCCCCTCTGATGGCTCTCTCTGGTCAGGCGGGCATCCCCCCGGCGACATGATGACTATCCATGACCAGCAAGCGGGTGTGCACAATGATCCCCGAGTGGACAGTCAGTTGGCAGACCTGGTCCGGCAGTTCGGGTACGTCGGCAAAACGGGCCAGCGCAGAGTTGCAGTCAGACGGCAGACACCTGGTCTGCCTGGCCCGGGTCCGGGCCTGGATGGTGTGGGACATGGACGGCACCGCATGCATCACCCGGACTGCTCCTGTTGCTGACATACCAAGGAACCAACGGGACACAAGGGTTTGCCTGCCCATCTTCATGCGACGGTTGCTGCGACCCCCCCGGTCACCTGTCGGTATGCCTGGGGCATTCTGACGGATACCGACCGGCAACACAAGCCCCCATCTCCTGTGTCTGGCCAGCCGGTCCGGCTGCAGCCGCCGTTCAGGAGAGTCGTTGCATCTCCCAGGCACGATGAAACGTAGCTTTGCGTTGAAAATCACGGGGAATGGTCTGGGCGGTGATTTCGGTACAGCGCAGATCGGGCGGTACCCGTTCCGGGTCCAGGCGAAACCGTCTGGCATGGGTCACAAAGAGCAGGATGCCACCGGGCGCGAGCAGGGTACGGCAACGGGCCAGCAAGACACCGTAATCCCGCAAAATGTCCCAGTCCCCGCTCATGCGCTTGGAATTGGAAAAGGTGGGCGGCGCCAGCAAAATCAGGTCGAACCGGGCCGACTGGCCCTGCAACCATTGCAGACAGTCTGCCTGGATCAGTTGATGTCGCGGGCCGGTGGCGTAGCCGTTAAGCGCCAGGTTGCGTTCTGCCCAGGCCAGGTAGGTGTGGGAGATATCGACCAATACCGTGCTCTGTGCTCCCCCGTCGATGGCATACACTGTAGCCGATCCGGTATAACCAAACAGATTGAGGAAACGTCGTCCCGGCGCCAGTTGGCGAATGCGGTGCCGCAACAGGCGCTGGTCCAGAAACAGTCCGGAATCCAGGTGATCGGTCAAATTGACCAAAAATTTCAGGCCGCCCTCGATGACTGCCAGGAAGGAGCGTTCGTTGCCCAGTTTTTCATATTGCGCGGTGCCCTGCTGGGGTTGGCGGACCTTGATGCAAATGCGTTCGGTCGGGATGCCCAGTGCCTGGGTGACACCCGCCACCAGTTCGGCAAAACGCTCCTGTGCTTTGCGGGGATCGATTGTTTTGGGTGCCTGGTACTCCTGGATGTGTACCCACTCTCCGTACCGGTCGATGGCGGCGGCGTATTCCGGCATGTCGGCATCATACAGACGCAGGCAGTCGATGCCCTCCCGTCTGGCCCAGGGAGCCAATCGTTGCCAGTTTTTGAGCAGGCGATTGGCCAGGTGATTGGGTGGTCCGGCCTGGCCTCCGGCTGGTGGCGACGGTGGGGCGGGTTGCGGTTCATGGACCCGCAATCGGCAGGGTAGAGGACCGTTGTAGAGGGCCATCTCCCGGGCCGGCGGCATACCCAGATTGGTGAGCAGGTCATCCCGGGCGGTAAAGACCCCGCGCCACCAACCTGGAAAGCAGGTACGCAATCGCTCACCCAGTTGCTGGTAGAGGAAGCGCAAGGCGTCCTCTTCTCCCTGTCGGACGCCGTAGGGCGGGTTGACCAGTATCAATCCGGAGTGGGGTACGTCATCGGCGGACAGTTGCGCGATGGCACGGTGTTCGAAGCGAATGCGCCCGCCCAGGCCGGCGGCCTCGCCATTTTTGCGGGCGGCGTTGACTGTCCGGGGATCGCCATCCCAGGCGAAGATGGGGGGCAGTTTGTCCAGTCCCTCCTGTGCCCTGGTCCGTGCCTCGGCGAGCAGGGTGGGCCAGGCAGTGGTGTCGAACCAGGGGAGATTCAGAAAGCCGAAGGAGGCCCGTGCCAGACCGGGGGCGACGTCTGCCGCCATCCAGGCGGCTTCGATGGGCAGGGTGCCCGATCCACACATGGGGTCGACAAACCCGCCGCCGGTCCTGGCCACCTCGGGCCAACCGGCCAGCATCAACAGACCGGCTGCCAGCGTCTCTTTGAGATGGGCCTCGGCAGGCGCGACCCGCCACCCCCGGCGGTGCAAGCCCTCGCCGGAGAGGTCCAGACTGATCCGGGCGCGTTCCTCCTGCAGGCGCACATGGATGCGCAGGTCCGGTCGTTCGGTATTGACTGCGGGGCGTGGCCTGCCCAGACTGCGAAAGCGATCCACCACGGCATCCTTGACCTTGAGGGCACCGAAATGGCTGTTGCGAAACGCGGTGTTGTTTCCCACAAAATCGACGGCCAGGGTGGCATGGTCCGCCAAATGTTCTTCCCATGGCAGTTGGGTCAGTGCGGCATGAAATCGTTCCACCGGGGTGGCCGGCACCCGGGCAATGGGCAGCAGCAGGCGACTGGCCACCCGGGACCAGAGGCAGATGTTCATGGCCACGACTGCCGTACCGTTGAAGGCCACACCGGCCAGACCGGGTCGCAGAGCCACGCCCCCCAGTGTCCGGATCTCTTCGGTCAAGAGGGCTTCAAAACCGGTGGCGGTGGTGGCAAAGAAGGTGTACTCCATGTATAGTTCCCTTGTGCAGGAGGAACTTTCGACTATAAAGCCAAACGGGCTTTTCTGCCATGGCTGATGCCCTGGCGGGCTGTTGTCGACCACAATGGCCAACGCTACCCGAGGATGACGGTCATGATACGAAAAAAACGGGGAGGTCCCCTTTCCCTGCAGCAGCGGACGCAGATTGCGACGACCGAGCGCAAACGGGCTGCAACCCAGGCGGTGCATGGAGATGCCTTGTTGAAGTGCCTGGGGCGTGAGGCTTTCGGTGCGGAGGAGGAGGGGCTGGTCATCGCCCACTTCGGTTTGAATGTAGAGGTGGAAGATTGTACCGGTGCTCGTTTCCGGTGTGCGGTGCGCAAGAGTGCAACGGGGGAACCGGTTTGCGGAGACCGGGTCTTCTGGATGCGGGCGATCAACAATCAGGGTATCATCAATCGGATTCAACCCCGTTCGTCGGTTTTGCAGCGCCCCCTGTCGGCGCAAAGGCTGCAGATCATTGCTGCCAATGTGGACCGCATTTTTGTGGTCTTTGTGGCCACGGACCCCCATATCGGTCTGTTGGACCGTTATCTGGTGGCAGCAGGGGTGGCGGACATTGAGGCGGTCATTGTGGTCAACAAGATGGACCTGGTGGCCGATCGGTCGGTCGTGCAGGCGGCGTTCGCCCACTATGAGCGGATGGGATATCGGGTTCTGTTTACCTCCACGATTGAGCAGACGGGACTGGCTGCCATGGCCGAGGCTTTGGCCGGGCGAATTTCGGTACTGGTCGGGGAATCTGGCACTGGCAAGTCTTCCTTGATTGCCCAGTGGATCTCGGCAGACTCGCTAAAGGTTGGTCAGGTCAATCTGGAGAGCGGCAAGGGTCGACATACCACCACGGTGACATCTCTGTATCACCTGCCTGGCGGAGGCAGTCTGATCGATTCGCCGGGCATTCGAGAATTCGGCCTGCATGCGGTGGTGGCCGGTGAGGTGGCGCGTTATTTCCCGGACATCGCCCCCTGGACGGCGAACTGCCGGTTTGCCGATTGCCAACATGACCGGGAGCCGGCGTGTGCCGTGCGGCACGCGGTGCAGACCGGCCAGGTGCACCCCCTCCGCCTGGCGAGCCTGCAACAGATTCAACGCGCCATCCTGCAGGAAAAATTATTTTGACGGTTGACGCCGGCCATTCCATCCATTAAATTCCCTACTCTCCCCGACAGGCATCAGGGGTCGTTGTCTGCGCTCGTAGCTCAGCCTGGATAGAGCAACTGGCTACGAACCAGTAGGCCGGAGGTTCGAATCCTTCCGAGCGCGCCAGTAAAATCAAACATTTACGGTCACCTTCTGGGTGGCCGTTTTTGTTTCTGGCGTTTTTGGGTTCCTCTATGGGTTCCTTTTGCTTTTCGGGTTCCTTTGTGCGGGGTGTCTCCAGCCCCTTGTCGGGTGACTTGAAAGGCGCGGGTTCCTTCGTGGGTTCCTCCCCACCGTGCCCACCACTCCCCCGTCGTCACCGCTCCCTGTCAGATGATCCTGCCTTGCCTGGTGGAATCGGCACGCTCCCTACCAGGGTGCACCCCGGTCCATCGCCTCCAGCAGTTCAGGAGTGCCATGGGCCACGACTGCCTTGGCTTGGCGATAGGTCTCTGGGTTGCCGAAACCGGCCTTCCGGGCAGCAATGTCACGGGTTTCTTGTCCAGGTTTTGATTCCGCAAAATTTTGGGGAATCAAACTCTCCTCTTCGGTTCGAGGGCCTCCACGAGCATTGAACCGCCGCCGATCCCCCAAAAACTCCTCCACCGATCTTCCAATCGCCACCCGCTCGGACGGGGTGAAATCCTTCCGAACCTCGTTCTGTCAGGCCGTCCCGTCACAAATCCCCCCTGCCTCATGTACGCGTGCCTGTCAGCGTTTGCCGGGTGTCGGGAGGGGCGTGTGGGGGGATGTGTCAGAAAGTGTCACAAAAAATTTACAAATATTTTCGTGATGGCTGTTGACACACAAAAAAAATTAGTATTTGTCAAATTTAGTTCAGCCTAACTCCCGTCAGAAAATCTTCAAGGAAGGAGAGTTTTCAATAATGTCTGGCACAGTCTCCGTCTTGCGTTCCGACACCGAAATCATCATCTCCATCACAGGGCAGTTCGTCTTTGATCTGCATCGTCCTTTCAGAGCGGCTTACCTGCACGGTGAACATACACAAAAAATTAGATTTATCATTGATATGTCCCATGTGGAGTATCTCGACTCTGCTGCGATTGGCATGTTGCTCATGATGCGTGAAGAGACAGGCGCAGAAGATCGCGCAATCATCATCAACAACAATGCGCGTGGCCAGGTTGGCAGGGTACTGTCAGCCACCAAAATGGAAAGATTTTTTCAGATCAGAGAGAATGTAGCTGCGCGCGCCATGATCAGTGTGCCAAATGCGATTGCCATAGGTGCGCATGGGGCTTGAAATCCCTTGTCAATCGACATGAACAATTGACCCCCTAGCGACACGAAGAATTGATCCTTGATCCCCCCCTGCCGGATTCTCACGCATGACAACGGCTCTGGGGTGGCTCTCGTGGCGCAGGAAAAAAGCTGTGGCAATGGTCGGGGAGATCCGATAGAGTGCGGGGAGAGTCCATCCAGGAGGGAGAGCCACCATGAGCACAGCCGTTCCATTCGACACATTGGCCTTTGTGAGAAAATTGGAAGCATCAGGAATTCCCACTGCACAGGCAGAAGCACAGGCAGAGGCTTTATCCGATGCTTTCCAGAAGGTGGAGGAATACAGGATGCGGGAGTTGGCTACCAAGGGAGACCTTGAAACTGCCAAGGTAGATATCATCAAATGGGTTGTCACCACAGGTATTGTTATCCTGGGTGGAGTGGCCGCAATCAACCGGCTTGCGCCGCCTGTCCCGGCCTATTACCAACCCCCCGCCCAGGAGATGCGCCTACCCGTTCCTGCGGCACCAACCACACCGACACGCTGAACCCTCTGTTTACCGCTCGGTCTGCGCAGCTTTGCGCCGTTCTCGGTACGCTTTCTGGCGGCACTTGTCAGAGCAATAGGTTTTACCGTCTCGCTTGGCGTCCAAAGGAGTCCCACACTCGGAGCACAAAACCCTGTCCCGATAATAGGCACTCCGCGTCGACCGCAATTCTGTATGGCGACACTGGACCATCGTTTTTGTTTGGCTTGCACATTCTTTGGAGCAATGCTTCGCCTGATGGTGCCCAATGAACCATGTTTTGCAATATTTAGGGCATCCTCAAAAAGCCCCTGCCGTGATCGCCGTCCTACCCTGAAGCAACTGTAGACGAGCAGCAATTCCTCTCACCAAGGTTGGCCAGTCGACCATTTGAGTCAACAGACGGGCAAACACGGCATTGAGACGCGACGGATTCAGGGCAAAAAAGAACCTGAGCAACAGGTTCAGGTTCATGACCAGGAAAATGGCCCGGATCCAAGACGCAGAGGTGCCAGCCAGCTTGGCTCGGATCTTCGCCAAGCCA
>JAMOAX010000292.1:0-1758 GCA_039908555.1 Magnetococcus sp. DMHC-8 | reverse complement strand
CTCGCGGCTCAAAATTGAGCCGCGAGAATTCCGCTGAACACTCCAACTTCTGGACGGACTGCAGAACATTTCATACGAGGTCGGTGCAAAATCGCACCGATTGATGCTCGTTATTCCGTGCGTTCAGGTTTGACCCGGGCTGAAAATTGAGCCGGGCTCAGAACAGGAGTACGCGGTTGGCTCAAAATTGAGCCAAAGGCAAAACCCTGCATGAGCTGGGTCTCTGGGGGGCAGCAGATAAGGCTGTACAGCTCTATGCTGCGGCATCCCGCAACCAACCCTTGATCCTGTCCAGAAGCTCCGGGAAGGTGGCTGCGTAGTAGTGGGGCTGGGTTTCCCGCTCGTTTTGCGGTGAGATCAGGTTTTTCCCATATTTATTCCCTGCCTCGGTCAGCACCTTGAATTTATGCGTGACACCCTTCGATCCTGGCCGGGTCTGTTCCCCCAGAATACCGAGAGCGATCAGTACGGTGTTGGCCTTCACCGCGCTGATTCCTGCACCGTGCTCCTTGAGCAACTCGGTAAGGGAGCGAGTGACGGCTTCCTCCGTGTAGTCGGGCAGGAAGGTGGTGGGTCGGTGGTGCAGTTTGGCGATCTTGCCATGCATGGCAATCACACCAGCCTCGGAGATGCGCAGTGCATCCGCCACAAAGCGGGCAATCGTCAGATCGGCCACCAGACCAGCATCAGGAGAAAGCATGGATGTCATCTGGGGAACCGTCTTGAGCTTTTTTTCACAGTCGATGAAGTATTGCCGGGCCTGTTTGCCTCTTTCGTTGCGCTCCATCATGGCCAGGTGTTTGGCCATATCAATGGAGAGGAAGTAGTCCTTGCTCGGTCGTCCGCGCTCAGTAAAACTTTCATTTTCTCCCGAATTTGGGAGAAAACCATTGGTCACGTAATCGACTTCATCCGTGAAACCTCCCTGGTCGATACGCTCCTGCATCCAAGTGGTGAATCTTTTGCCAATCTCCAGGAAGATATGGAGATCCCTGGCGTTGACGGTCTGGATGGTCTCTCCGCCAATGCGGGCCATGCTGATTGAGATCAAATCGTTCATCGTTTTCCTCGTTCAGGGTGTTTGTGAATCAACCGGCTCAAAATTGAGCCGGTTGAATTCGTCTGCTCAAACTCGAAAATCTGGCCACCAATCCGCCTACACCCCAGGATTTTTGAACATGCCGCGCCAGTCGATGGCCTTGGCACCGAAGTCCAGCCGGGCCTTGATCTCCACCCCATCCACGTCGAAGCCGACACGGGTTTCGATATAGACGCCGTTCTGGCCTTCCAGATAGGCATACTCGATGGTGTCGATCTGGCCGGGGTTGGCGGACATGTACCACGCCTTGTCGCCATTGACGGCGGCATCCAGCCGGGGTTCGGCAATCACCGCCAGGGTGCGCAGAGACTGAGGCACCACGTCGGTGGACTTGGCTGGCACCATGTTCACTGCCAGCAACTGCTCGGCGGTCACCTCCAGTGCGGCTGGCACGATGATGAAAGCCGGGCGTACATTGATGATGGTCTGGCCATCCACCCCGGTCTGGGTGCCCATGCTCTTGCGGGCGGCACCCAGGGTGGCAACGGCAATGGCCGCACCCGCCGCTGCCAGGTTTTTGTGACTGGCATGGAACAGGGCGATTCCATCCCCCATGTTCGGGTTGGCGGTGATGATGCCCCACACCACGTCACTCTCCAGATTGGCCGCCGCCACCCCGAACAACTGCGGGATGCGGGTGAAGGCGTTCAGGTCGTCGT
>JAMOAX010000291.1:0-1766 GCA_039908555.1 Magnetococcus sp. DMHC-8 | reverse complement strand
CCACCGATCCGCAGCTGACCCGGGAGACCCTGCTGCGCACGGCCCGCGAACGGGGTCATCCCGAGTTGGCCGTGCCGCGCAAGATTGTGCTGCTGGAGGCCATACCCCTGCTGGGCACCGGCAAGGTCGATCATGTGACCCTCAAGCGTCTGGCCGAGGTGGCCTGATGAACGCGGGTCGACGCCAGTTGCTGGCCGGTATGGGCACCGGCCTGCTGGCAGCCCTGGCCGCCGTCACCACCGGGTGCGCCATGCCCAGAATCTGGAATCCATGCCTTGCCCACCTGCCGGAGAGGCTGGCCAGCCACCCCCTGGTCCGTGCGGCCTGGGAAGGCATTGACCCGCACCAGGTCTGGGATTGCCATGCCCACCTCGCCGGCACCGGCGATTCGGGCAGCGGTATCGTCCTGTCACCGGCGATGGACAGCATGTGGCATCCACTCCAGTTTGTGCAACGCCTGTTCTATCTCAACGCCGGTTGTGCCGACGGTACGCCGGGCCACGTCGACGAAAGCTATGTAACCCGCCTGCACACCCTGCTGGCCGACATGCCCGCCGGCGTCAAACTGATGCTGTTTGCCTTTGACCGGGCCCACGACGAGACCGGCCAGCCCTTGCCAGACCAGAGCGCCTTTTATGTCCCCAATGGGTACGCCCGTCTTCTGGCCCGCACCCACCCACACCGGTTTGAATGGGTGGCATCGATCCATCCCTATCGCCCGGATGCGGTCGACGCCCTGGAACAGGCCCACGCCGACGGTGCCCGTGCCGTCAAGTGGCTGCCCCCGGCGATGGGTATCGACCCGGCATCGGTCCGCTGTCAACCTTTCTACCAGGCCATGGCACGGCTCAACCTGCCGCTGATCACCCATGGCGGCGAAGAAAAGGCGGTGCACGGCGTCGGCCAACCGGCATTCGGCAATCCCCTCAGGCTGCGCCGGGCGCTGGATGCCGGTGTGCGCACCATTGTCGCCCACTGCGCTTCAATCGGCATGGACCACGACAGCGACCAGGGCGACCGACCGGTGGCCAGCTTTGTCCTGTTCGCCCGCCTGATGGCCGATCCGGCGTACCGTGATCACCTGTTTGGCGACCTCTCCGCCATCACCCTCCGCAACCGGGACCCGGCGGTGGTGCGCACCATCCTCGAAAAGGAGGCGTGGCACCACCGCCTGTTGAACGGCACCGACTATCCGTTGCCCGGCATCATGCCGTTGATCGCTCCGTCCACCTTCGTCCGCGCCGGTCTGCTGGCCGAGGAGACCGTGCCGGTACTGCTCGATCTGCAGGCCCATCACCCGTTGTTGTTCGATTTTGTCCTCAAACGCCATCTCGAGACGGATGGTCGGCGTTTGCCAGCCCGTGTGTTCGAGACGCGCGGCTTTTTCGAGAGGAGTCCGACATGAACCCAACCACCGGCCAACCCGGCCTGCTCCGCACCCGCCGTTTTCTCCCCCTGTTCGTCACCCAGTTTCTGGGTGCCCTCAATGACAATGTGGTCAAAAATGCGCTGGTGGTGCTGCTGACCTTTCACGCAACGGACTGGACCACCCTCATGCCCGAGGTGCTGGCCAATCTGGCAGCCGGCATCTTCATATTGCCCTTTTTCCTGTTTTCCGCCACCGCCGGTCAACTGGCTGACAAGTTTGACAAAGCCATGCTCGCGCAGCGGGTCAAGCTGCTGGAAGTGCTCATCGTACTGGTGATCGGGGCCGGTTTTGCCCTGCACAGCATCACCATTTTGTTCGGCGCCCTGTTCCTGCTCGG
>JAMOAX010000118.1:0-9110 GCA_039908555.1 Magnetococcus sp. DMHC-8 | reverse complement strand
CATGCCAAAACCCAATGTGCAGGCCGGGTCAATCGTCACCGTCTGCTGCCTGTCACCGAGCCGAACGTCTATCTGTTGCCGACCTCCCTGCGGGCGATACGCGGCAGCGAGCCTGGGGGTTTTCATTACTGCCGGCCCGGACCGGAGGGTAACGTGGCAGCATTGCGCCAATCCTACCGTCTGCCATCACCCTGGGTGGCGGATCTGTTGGCGCCGGCCACGGTTGCGGTGATCGATGCCCAACCCCACCTGCTGCCGGGTCTGGGCGGTCACATGGCTGCTCTGGAACATCGCAAGATTGCCGAGCATTTGTCAGATCCGCATGCCCCCTGTTCCCTGCGGGGATTCTGGACCCCGGCGGTCAAGGCATGGTTGAGCGGTGCCCATGCGCACCGGATGCCGTTTCGTCAGTCGACCGGTTCCCTGGATGTCTGGTTGCACCCGGACCAGGATCAATTTTTTGAAACCAATCGAGGGGGTCGCGATATCGCCAGAGGCGAAACGATTGTCATGCATCCCCAACACACCCTGGGTGTGCACCGCCTGCTCGATCTCACCCCCGCCACCATCTGGGAAGAAGAACAGCGCAAGCACCCGGAATGGGCCAACGACGAACACAAAAAACGTTCCTTCTGTCAGCGTTACCTGCAGGTCTCGATCCCGATCTACGGCGACTCATTGCCCAGCCGGATCTACAGCCCGGATTTTGGCGTCCACCCACCCCTTGAATGAGGCTCATGGGCAACTATCAATCATATCAATCTGTTGACAAACTCCACACCAGATGATAGTTTGCCGACATTGGCTGCATACAATTCAATTTTATCAACCTGTTGGACGCTATCCAGCAGGGTTTGCCGCCGCGTAGGTGGCCAAGAGAACTGACCAGGATGTCACGCCCCAGGGGTCCATGTTTGCCGCCGCGTAGGTGGCCAAGAGATTTTCGTGCGTATGGTCCGCTGATCTCCCATGGTTTGCCGCCGCGTAGGTGGCCAAGAGATGCAGGACAAGGAGCAACGCGAGCAGGCCTTCGTTTGCCGCCGCGTAGGTGGCCAAGAGATTCTGTAGCACACCGAATCCACCACGCACATAGTTTGCCGCCGCGTAGGTGGCCAAGAGAAGACCGGAGGGCAGTGCCTTGCGCAGCTCATCGTTTGCCGCCGCGTAGGTGGCCAAGAGAGGGACATCATTGAGGCTCAGCAGGAACCTCCCGTTTGCCGCCGCGTAGGTGGCCAAGAGAATGCAGAAAATCTCCGAAAAGTGGTCAGAGGCGTTTGCCGCCGCGTAGGTGGCCAAGAGAACAAGTGCCAGGCGGCTCGCCGCCGGGGGTTCGTTTGCCGCCGCGTAGGTGGCCAAGAGAAACGATCAGACCAACCGCGAGATCGACCAGGCGTTTGCCGCCGCGTAGGTGGCCAAGAGATGAAGCACGCGCGCCCACGATGGAAAGATGGGGTTTGCCGCCGCGTAGGTGGCCAAGAGAACGACCGAAGGCGAAGGCAGAGTTGTTGGACCGTTTGCCGCCGCGTAGGTGGCCAAGAGAACCTTCCGTCGCCGGGTGATCGCTGCCATGGAGTTTGCCGCCGCGTAGGTGGCCAAGAGAATCAAGTACCGCAACCCCTCCCTGGTGGGGGAGTTTGCCGCCGCGTAGGTGGCCAAGAGATATACCGGGAGAATTCTCCCTTACAACCCCTGGTTTGCCGCCGCGTAGGTGGCCAAGAGAATCAGCACGATGGCCATACCCTACACCGAGAAGTTTGCCGCCGCGTAGGTGGCCAAGAGATGCTCAAGCCCTTTCAGGTACACCTCTGCTCCGTTTGCCGCCGCGCAGGTGGCCAAGAGACTCGTCGCTGATCTGGAGCCCATCCTGCAAAAGTTCGCCGCCGCGTAGGTGGCCAAGAGAATCCGGTGGAATCGGGCCTATGCCAACACGAGGTTCGCCGCCGCGTAGGTGGCCAAGAGATCTCGATTGACGGTTTCCGAGTGGGCAGATAAGTTTGCCGCCGCGTAGGTGGCCAAGAGAAGGGAGAAATGGGCCGACAATCGTGTGGGCATGTTTGCCGCCGCGTAGGTGGCCAAGAGAGATCAGCGCGGTACCAGCCTGACCTTCACCGAGTTTGCCGCCGCGTAGGTGGCCAAGAGAAACATGACGTGAATGCGCCTGGGCACCAATGCGTTTGCCGCCGCGTAGGTGGCCAAGAGAATGCCCATGGAACTGGCAGCCAGAGTGAAGGAGTTTGCCGCCGCGTAGATGGCCAAGAGACCAGCCGAAGCGGCCTTCATGGCCAAGGACGTGTTTGCCGCCGCGTAGGTGGCCAAGAGAACCCATGGGGGGGAAATGAAAAGCTCCAAGCAGTTTGCCGCCGCGTAGGTGGCCAAGAGACCCCCATGGGTGGGCAGAGCCCCCCCAAACCCGTTTGCCGCCGCGTAGGTGGCCAAGAGAAGACGACAAAGCCGTTGCTGGTCGGGGCGATAGTTTGCCGCCGCGTAGGTGGCCAAGAGATCAAGAATTTATTGCCCGCCAAGGATACGACCGTTCGCCGCCGCGCAGGTGGCCAAGAGAAAAGGGATGACCCGGGTGGAGATGGAGCGGGTGTTCGCCGCCGCGTAGGTGGCCAAGAGAACATGTAGGCATCGAAGGTGCCCTTGGTGACGGTTAGCCGCCGCGTAGGTGGCCAAGAGAAGCAGGATATACAGCGCAGTTGCGCCGGTGACGTTCGCCGCCGCGTAGGTGGCCAAGAAATCGTCCACGTCGGCCAGGATGTACCCTACACCGAGGAAAAGGAGCGACCCGCCCGGAATGGCGTCACGTTGCGAGGAGAATCAGGAAGAAAATATAAGAAAAAATCATTTTGGCGGCACCACCAAACCAGTCCGTGCAGGGGTTGCGGTCAGTGCGGGAAAAAAGACTTCAGGATAAGCGTGATGGTACCCGCCATCTGCACGCCGACCATCCATTTCAGGACTGCCAAGTCGGTGCGGATGGGAGAGAGCTCTTTTTCGAGATCGTGTTTGGTGACAAGGCCATCCAGATTGGCTTGCTGCGCCTCCTGGATGGCGGCAGTCATCCCCTTGGCCTGCAACTCGTCAAACCCGGCCGCTTTGAGGGTTTCCACAAATTTGAGGGTGTCAAAAGTGATGGTGGTCATGGGACGGTCCCCTGGCGTTCCGGTTGACCGGATGGAGTCAGGCTACCAGAAATACAGCAGACACGACAACAAAAAATCCTTTCCTTCCTGTCTTGACTCCCAGCTTGACCGAACACGGAAAGGCCGGACTGGTTTCATGTCCATGATGGTCATGCTGCCCGTGCCCTGTTGGCGTCGGCCTTCATTACTTCTTGCAGCTTCTTTCTGGCAACCTTGGCCCGGTGCTGCCATGTCGGAATCGTGGTGGAGATCCCACCAGCATAGCGATCTGCTCCCGCCACGCGCTGCAAAAAAACATCGCCAGCCGCGACAATGCCTGCACAGGGTTCCGTCCATATTGGCAAGACCGACGCGGAGTCGGTTGACAAACAGACAAGTCGATCAGACGACATTTCCCATATCACGCAACAAGGAAAAAACGATGAACAAGACGATGATGCAGGCGGCGGTGTTGGCGGTTTCCGTGGTTCTGGCCGGGGTGGCCGGGGCGGGCAACGAGCCGGTGGCGGGAAGCAATGCGGCCCCGGCGGTCAAGACCACCCAGGCCCCCACCACCACGGCCAGCAAGGAGAAGGCGGACACGGTCGTGAAGGAGAAGGATGGCAAAGGGGCGCAGACCGTGAACCAGGTCAAGCCCGACCCGACCGCCAAGGATGCCAAGGCCGGCACCCCGGCACCGATGGAAACCAAAAACAACGAGGCCAAAAAGTAGTTTCGCCGGTCACCGACGAAATACCATGGACCGGGCGCGACCCGTCACGACCCGGTCCATGCCCGGCCATACCCCAGGGGGCGGCAATCCGCCCCCACAACGATCAACGCACTATCCCGTGTGAAGGCTATCCTGCAACAGGCATCACGAAGGGCACAGAGTTGGGACAGACCAGCGCCGGCGTGGAGACTGTTTTTCGGTGCTCGGCCACCCACAAAGGTTTCAGATTGACAAACTCCGAGTCGGAAACTTCCAGGGTATCCGGGTCCGATGCGATGCCCAGATTGATGGCAGCATCCTCTTCAAGTGTCGGCATTTTTACTTTGATATTTGATGACATATCATAACACCTCCCGGCGATTTGCCTTGCGGAAACTGATGATGCGCATGGCGTCGTCATGCCTGACAAACACGACGCAATGGAGACGGTCACCGACCAGCCCGTAACCTCACGCAATTCACCGTAATCCATACGATCATCCGGCATGACAACGACCGTTTCCCAGTCAAGACGAACCGCATCCTTCAGGGAAAACCCCATGTTTTTCCTGATTAATGGCGTCTTTAACGGGGTCGAGGACAATGTCCATGCCGCCCATCATGGTAACATCCGCTACAGGATTCGATCATGAATCCGGCCTTGATCATCGTTTCGTCCAACAGGGTGTCAAAACCCGCCAGCCTGCCTGCGGCGCATCCTGCAAAAATCGCAGCAAAAAGCGGCTGCGGCTCTCTTGAAAAGCCACAGCAAAATCCCAGGGCGCTGCCCTGGACCCGCCAGGGGGGTGACCCCCCTGGACCCGCAGTCACAATATCAAGGCCCACAATGGTCAGGCGAGGTCGGCTGCCCGTTGGCCCGCTGCAGCCACCGGCCCAGGCGGCGCAACTGCTGCATCAGGTCATCCACATAGCTGAATACCACGGGAATCACCAGCAGGGACAAAAACGTGGAGGTCAACAGACCACCGATCACCACCACCGCCATGGGCGCCCGAAAACTGGGTTCGGCACCCAAACCAAGGGCCACCGGCAACATTCCCGCCCCCATGGCAATGGTGGTCATCACAATGGGACGCGCCCGCTTGTGACAGGCCATCAACAACGCCTCCAGCCGGGGCAACCCCTCCTCCCGCCGGATCATCACCGCATAGTCCACCAACAAAATCGAATTTTTGGTGACAATCCCCATCAGCATCAAAATGCCAATGATGGCCGGCATGGAAAAAGCGTGACCAGTGGCCAGCAACCCCAAAAATGCCCCCCCCAAAGAAAAAGGCATGGCCGCCAGGATGGTGACAGGCTGCATGAAATCATGAAACAACAGCACCAGAATCATGTAAATGCACAAAATGCCAATGGCCATGGCAATGCCAAAACTGTTGAACAACTCAGCCATGCGCTGGGCATCCCCTTCGGCGGGATGCTTGACCGCAGGCGGCAGATTGCGCAAAGTCGGCAGGGCCTCCGCTTCCGCCATGACCTGACCAATGACCCGATTGCCCAACTCCACATCGATGGCCGTATTGCGCAGACGGTCCAGACGGTCGATCTGCGCCGGACCACTGGCCATGCGCACCTCGGCCACCGCCGACAAAGGCACCGTGCCCCGCCGGGCCGTGACCGGCAACTGGCGAATGGCCGCCAGATCCTGTCGCAACAGCTTGCCCAACCGCACCCGGATCGGCACCTGCCGCTGGGGCAGATTGAGCTTGGCCAACTGCACCTTGTACTCCCCGGCCGTGGCCACCCGCACCGCCCGGGCCAGAGACTCCGAGGTGACGCCCAGGTCCGCAGCCCGTCCATAATCGGGCAGGACATGGATCTCGGGCCGCTGCAGGGTCGCCGCCGAGGTAATGTTGCCAACCCCCTTGAGGGTGCGCAAATCGGTCTCCAGGGTGCGCAACGCCGTATCCAGGGCGTCGGGATCGTCACTGGTCAGGGAAATCCGCAGTTTGGCACCCGGCTCGCTGGAGGCGATGGCCACCCGGATGCCGGGCAGACTCCGCAACCGGGCGCGAATATCCTCCTCGATCTCCAGTTGCCGGCGGGCACGCTGGCTGCGATGGGTCAGATTGACCGTCAGGGTGGCCTTGCGCACATCCGCACTGGCACCCCCCCCCCCAACGGCCCCTGGTCTGCATTGGCCGCAGAACCCACCGCGGCAAATACCCCGGTCACCTCGGGCATGGCCCGCAGCAAACGGATGGCCTGTTGGGTCATCTGCTCGGTGGCGGTCAGGGAGCTGCCCGGTGCCAGCTCCAGATTGACGATGGTCTGACCCCGGTCCGCCACCGGGATGAACCCCTTGGGCAGCAACGGCACCAGCATCAGGGAACCGACAAAAAAGGCCACGGCCACCAGCATGGTGGTGCGACGATGGGTGACACACCAGCGCACCCAGACCAGATATCGGATGAGCAGGCCGCTGTCCGACTCCTGTTCCGTGATCGGCCGGAGAATATAGGCCGACATCATCGGCGTCAGCAGGCGGGCCACCAGCAGCGAAACCAGCACCGCCGCCGCCGCCGTCACCCCGAAGGAACGAAAAAATTTGCCCGGCACCCCCCCCATAAAGGCCGTCGGCAGAAAAACGGCCACCAGGGTCAGGGTGGTGGCGATGACCGCCAGACCGATCTCATCCGCCGCCTCCATGGCCGCCTGCCAGGGACTCTTGCCCATGCGCAGGTGGCGGACAATGTTTTCAATCTCGACAATGGCATCATCCACCAACACCCCGACCACCAGGGCCAGCGCCAACAGGGTCAGCGTGTCCAGACTGAACCCGGCCTGTTTCATGACCAGAAAAGTGGGAATGATGGAAAGGGGCAGAGCCGTCGCCGAAATGAAAGTGGCCCGCCAGTCCCGCAAAAACCACCAGACCACCAGAATGGCCAGAAAGGCCCCTTCGTAAAGCAACTCCATCGAACCATCAAAATTATCCTGCACCCGGGCCACGGTGTTGCAAGCCTCCCCGATCTGCACCTGGGGATGCTGCTTCTGAAACGTCGCCACGGCCTTGCGCACCGCGTCGGCCACGGTCACCTCGCTGGACCCCTTGATGCGGGTGATCTCAAACGCCACCACCGGCTGCCCATCCTGCAGGGCAATGGTGGTGGGCTCGGCAATGCCATCGGCGACCGTGGCCACCTCGGCCAGTTTGACCCGACGGCCATCCGCCAGAGGAATGTCCAGATTGGCCAGGGGCTCCGCCGAAGGCAGCGCTCCCAGGGTGCGAAACGATTGCACTCCGTCACCCACGTCACCGCGTCCGCCGGAAGAGTCCTGTTGCACCCGCTTGAGCTGGGCGGCAATCTCGGCGGCCCCGACCCCCAAAGCCGCCATGCGCAGGGGGTCCAGATCGATCTGCACCTCCCGGTCCACCCCGCCGATCCGCGCCAACCGCCCCACCCCGGGCACCGACAGAATGGCCTTGGACAGATCATTGTCGACAAACCACGAAAGATCCGCGGCATCCATGGCAGAAGAGGCCACGGTAAAGGTCAGCAAACCCCGACCGCTGGTGGTCTTCTTCGAGACGATGGGATTGTTCATCTCCGGCGGCAGGTCGTGGCGGACCGTATCCACCGCATTGCGCACCTCGTTGAGCGCCACCTCGGCATCCTTGTCGATGGTGAACTCCACGGCAATGGTGGCCGTGCCATCGGTGACAATCGAGCGAATGTGCTCCACCCCGCCCAGGGAAGCGATGGAATCCTCCATCTTGCGCACAATCTCGGTCTCCATCTGGGTGGGGGCTGACCCCTCCAGGGTGGCCAGCACCGTGATCACCGGCACCTCAATGTCGGGAAAATTCTGGATGCCCAGGCTGCGAAACGAACCCATCCCCAGCAGGGTCAGCAGGGCAAACAGCAACACCGCCGGTACGGGATTGCGAATGGACCAGGCGGAAAAGTTCATGGGGATTTGACCTTGCCGTCCGCGGCGGATGCGGTCACCTGCACCCGATCCCCCTGTTTGAGAAAGGCCCCGCCGGTCGCCACCACCTGGGCAGTGGCCGCCAGACCCGCGCTGATCTCCACCCATTCTCCCTGGCGTCGCCCGGTGGTCACCTTGCGCTGCTCGACCACCGGCAGTCCACCCGGCTCTGCCCCACCCACCTCAAACACATACGTATTGCCATCCCGCAGGACGATGGCCGTCTGGGGCACCACCAGGGCCGACCGGCTGCCCAGCCGGATCTCCCCCTGGGCAAACATGCCGGCCCGGGCCGGGCCGTTTTTGGGCAGATCCACATAGGCGATGGCCTTGCGGGTGGCCGGGTCCAGGGTGGGCGCCAACAGGCGGACCTCCCCTTCCACCGGTTGGCCGTCCGACAAGATGAGACGCACCTTGCAACCCGGCTGGACCCGCAGGAGTTGTTCGGCGGTCAGTTCCCCCCGCCACTCCAGGCGCCCTTGCCGCACCAGCCGGAACAGCTCTGCGCCCGTCTGGACCACGCTGCCCAGCGAGGCGTGCCGTGCCGAAATGACCCCGTCATCGGCGGCCACAATGTCGGTCTGGCGCAGGCGCACCTCCTCCATCTGCAGGGCGGCCTCGGCCGCCTGCAAGGCGGCACGGTTGCTCTCTTCGGCGATCAGATATTGATTGATCTGCTGCTCCGACAACGCCCCGCTGCCCGTGACGACACGGGCCCGTTTGGCATTGGCCACCGCCTCCGCCAGACCGGCCTTGGCCTTGGCCACGTTGGCCCGTTGCAATGCCAGACCGGCCTTGACACTCTCCTGGGAAAGACGCACCAGCCGCTGCCCCTGCTGAACCACCGAGCCCACATCCACGGCCAGCTCGGTAATGGCCAGCCCGCCGATCTCGGCGGCGATGACCGACTCCTGCCAGGCGGCAATGGAGCCGTTGGCCTGCTCCGTCACCTCCCAGTCCCGGGTTTGCGGCGTGATGGTCTGCACGGTCAACACCGCCGACGGACCGGCCGCGCCGGCCACCACCGCAGTCAACAGAAGCAGCAGCAGCGTTGCCACCGCCATCCGGCGCCCGGCATGCCGCCCAGGCGCTGTCCGGGAACTGCTCTCCTCAAATCCGCCACTGTTTTCGTCCATGCCTCACACTCCAGAAAAGTGGCCACGTCGCCCGCACAAATACATCATCCCGTTTTTTTAATAATTGTATCAGGGGTCCAGGGGGATTATCCCCCTGGCGGGTCCAGGGCAGAGCCCTGGGATTTTGCTGTTGCTGTTGATTTTAAAGGAAAGCTGAAGCCGGTTTTGCTTCAGCGTCCT
>JAMOAX010000290.1:0-1794 GCA_039908555.1 Magnetococcus sp. DMHC-8 | reverse complement strand
GGCTGCCGTTCTGGGCATGCGCCTGACCGAGGTGGCCATTACACCCCTGTTCGAGCAGTTTCGTACCCAACTGGCCGATTTGTGGCGGGAAGAGGAGATGGCGGGGCAGGGTTGCGGGCAGGGGGAAGATGTGACCGATGAAAACATTCAGCCGCGCATCCGCGCCACCCTGCTGATGGCGGTTGCCAACAAGAAGCACAAGTTGTTGATCACGACCGGCAACAAGAGTGAAATGAGCGTCGGCTATGCCACCCTGTACGGGGACATGGCGGGTGGTTATTCGGTGCTCAAGGATCTGTTCAAGGGGATGGTCTATCGGTTGGCCGAGGCCCGCAACCGGTGGGCGGTGGCGCGGGGCGAGGTGCCCCCCATCCCGTCGCGGGTCCTGACCAAGGCCCCGACCGCCGAGTTGCGTCCCAATCAGAAGGATTCGGACACCCTGCCACCCTATCCGCTGCTGGACCGGATTCTGGCGTGTTATGTGGAACAGGAACTCGGTGTGCCGGAAATGGAGGCGGCCGGGATCGACCGGGCAACGGCCGTGCAGGTGATCGAGCGGGTGGATCGCAACGAGTACAAACGGCGGCAGGCCCCGCCCGGGGTGCGGATCACCCGCCGTGCTTTTGGCAAGGATCGTCGTTATCCATTGACCAACGGGTTTGTTGTCCGATGAGTACGATCCGTTGGTCATGGCCCGGGGGGCGGCGCTGGCGGTGGCTGGTGGGTCTGCCGATGCTCTTGTTGCTGGCTTGTGCCGGTGGCGGTGCCCGGGAGGGGGATGATCGGGCATTCCAGATGTGGTTTGACAAGGGTCGTGCCTATCTGGAACGGGGCAATGCCCAGATGGCCCTGCCTGCCTTGCAGCAGGCCAATCGTCTGCAGCCCGATCATGGGGAGGTGCTGGCCCTGCTGGGGCTGGCGTATGATCAGATGGACCGACCGGTGCAGGCGCTGGAGGCCCTGGAGGAGGCCCATCGCCTGCGACCGCGAGAGACCCGTTGGCTCAACAATCTGGGGGTGGCGCGCCTGCGGGTCCATGCCGTCTCCTGTGCCGAACGGGAAGCGCCCGGTTGCCAACGGTTGCTGGAACAGGCCGAGGAGGCTTTGCAGTCGGCCCTGCAGGTGAGCGACTTGCGGGCACCGGAGGGGGTCTGGTTCAATCTGGCCCTGGTGTACAAACAGCGCGGTCAGACGGACCGGATGGTCGCCGCGCTGGAAAAGGCCCTGGCACTGAGCGGTCAACACCTGCCTGCCCGTCTGGAGTTGGCCGAGCACTATCGGGTGACGGGTCGCCCTGAACTGGCCAGACAACACCTGAGGGGAGCCCTGGCGGCCCATCCGGACCAGGTGGTGGTCCTGGAACAATTGGTGGACACTTTTTTTGTTGCGCGGCGCCAGGGCGAGGCAGGACAGTCAGGTGCGGTCGCCCTGGCTGGCATGCTGTCGTCCGGGGAGCGGGGGGAACTGCGTTCCTGGTTGTCCCGCATTCTTGCCCTGTCACCCGGTACGGAGGCGGCACGGCGGGCAGCGCAGCGGCTTTTGCTATTGGGTAGACAAGAATGAATATTTTTAAAAGAGGGGATCGGGCACGCATCAATCGGGAGGCTGCCACCCATGATGACCTGTTTGACGAAACCGGGGTGGCGGTGATACGGGAGGAGTCGGGCCAGACCGCGCCCCTCACGGCCACCCAGGTGGGGGCCTGCTTGCGGCAGGCCCGGGAGCGGCAGGGGCTCAGCATCGGCGAGATGTCCCGCCGGACGCGGATACGGGATGTCTATCTGCACGCCCTGG
>JAMOAX010000117.1:0-9268 GCA_039908555.1 Magnetococcus sp. DMHC-8 | reverse complement strand
CAGCCCCTTCCCAGACCCATCCCATTCACTTTTATTTATCAACACTGTCCCGGCTTGAGTGGGGGGCCGAGAAAAAGAATCAGGACAAGGGGGAAACGGTGCCGGCGGACGGACGGGGAAAACAGCTCATGGCCCCGGCCAGATCCCCGGCCAGAATGCGCAACAGGGCCGGCGGCAACCGGTCCAGCACGGGCCCCAGGAGGGCGCGTTCCGCCGCATGGAAAGGCGCCAGGACAAAACGGGCCGGTTCCATGCCCGGCGGAGGACGGCCAATCCCCAACCGCACCCGCACAAATTCGGCGGAACCCAACACCTGCTGAACGGATTTCAGACCATTGTGACCACCATGCCCACCGCCACGCTTGATCCGGACCCGCCCGGGCTCCAGGTCCAGGTCGTCATGAAACACCACCACCCGCTCAGGAGCCACCTTGAAAAAACGGGCCGCCGCCCCGACCGATTGACCCGCCAGATTCATGTAGGTCTCCGGCAACAGCCAACCGATCCGCGCGCCGTCCACCTGGCCGTCGCCGAAACGCCCCTCAAACCGCCGTCCCACCGCCCGCCACTGGTAAAAATTGACCAGGCGCTCCACGGCCTCCCAACCCAGATTGTGCCGGGTCTCCCGGTATTGGGCGCCGGGATTGCCCAGACCAGCCAGCAGCACCATGCCGCCCGTCTCCTCATCCACCCTCCCCGGGAGAGGATGGGAGGCCAGCACCACCACTGACCTATCCCGCCGTCTCGGCGCCTTCGTCCACCGCCTCCGAGCGGATCGTCACCACGGTCAGGATGGTCATGTCGGCTTCGTCGCGGGCCTCCACACCGTCCGGCAACTGGAGATCCCGGACATGGATGGAGTGGCCCAGCTCCAGTCTGGCAACAGACACCTCAATGGAATCGGGCATGCTGCCTGCCAGACAACTGATTTCCAACTCGCGCTGCACCACCTGCAACACGCCACCGGCCTTGACACCCGGGCACTTTTCCTCCCCCACGATATGGATCGGCACTGCAATTTCGATCTCCTGGTTGGGATCGAAACGGGTAAAATCGACATGGACAGCCGCGCCCGACAGGGGATGAATCTGATAACCGCGCATGAGCACCAGGCTGCGTGCACTGTTGTCGATCACCATCTCCTGCCGATGGGTGCGCAGCCCGCTCTTCTCCTTGACAAGCAGATCATCCCACTCCTTGGCATCCAGGGAAAGATTGATATTGGGTTGCCCTCCACCATACAGCACAGCGGGAACCCGTCCCTCACGACGCAGCTTGCGGGCCACCCCCTTGCCGGCACCGGACCGTGTTATTGCATTGATGACTGCCATGATTGCTCTCCTTGTTCCAAAAAAAGTCCCTTCACACGAAAGGGCACCACCCGACCCACCGGCCTCCAGGGGTGCCGGATGGGGCAGCTTGACAAACGGCAAAACAGCCAACCTGTTATCAGACAAACAGGGAACTGACGGACTCCTCGTCACTGATCCGGCGGATGGCCTCTCCCAACAGGCCGGATACGGTGTGATATTTGATCTTGCTGCAGGCTAGCGCCGCAGGGGGTTGGGCAATGGTATCGGTCACCAGCACCTGCTCCAGCACCGACGCCTCGATCCGTTCGACCGCCGGACCGGAGAGCACCCCATGGGTGCAGACCGCCGATACCGAACGGGCGCCTCGCTCCATCAGGGCCTCCGCCGCCTTGGTCAGGGTGCCGGCGGTGTCCACCATATCATCCACAATGATGCAATCCTTGCCATCCACCTCACCAATGATGTGGTGCACGGCCGCCAGATTGGCCGCCGGCCGCCGCTTGTCGATGATGGCCAGATCCACATCCAGCCGCTTGGCATACGAACGGGCCCGCACCACCCCGCCCACATCCGGGGAGATCACCACGGCATTGCCATAACCCTGCTTCCGCACCGCTCCAAGCAGGACAGGGGTGGCATAAATGTTGTCCACCGGCATGTTGAAAAATCCCTGGATCTGCCCGGCATGGAGATCCATGGTCAGGACACGCTCCACACCGGCGGCATCCATCAGATCGGCCACCAGTTTGGCCGTGATCGGCGTGCGCCCGGCCTCCTTGCGATCCTGCCGGGAATAACCGTAATAGGGCACCACCGCAGTAATCCGCCCTGCCGAGGCGCGCCGCAGGGCATCCACCATGATCAACAGCTCCATCAGATGATCGTTGGCGGGGGCCGAGGTGGATTGAATCACAAACACATCCCGACCCCGCACATTTTCATCTATCTGGACAAAAATCTCCCCATCCGAAAAACGCTTGATGGTCACATTGGCCAGCACGACAGACAGATATTCCGCAATCCGCCGCCCCAGTTCCGGGTTGGAGGTTCCGGCAAAAATTTTCATCTTTTCAAGGGACATAGTGCATTACCAGACTGGATTGACTCACAATCCCCCCCGCCAGGGAGGATACCCTACAAAACCAGCATCAGGGTGACGGAACCCGGGTCAGCCCCGTCCGGGACAACGACAAATCCCCTCTTCTCCAACAAATTGCGCATTCGCTGATTGCCGGACTGCACCACGGCCAGCAATTTTTCCAACCCCCTCTGCCGCGCCACCCGGATAATGCGCTGCAACAAAAAGCGCCCGAATCCCAGTCCACGCCTGTCCTCCCGCACCACGAACGCCAACTCGGCCGTCCTGGTATCGGCCAGCAGATAATACCGCCCCACTGCCTGCAACACCTCCCGCGGTCCCTGCCGGACGGCAATGCAGAGGGCCAGATCCCGGTTCTGATCCATATTGACCAGGGCATAGGCACTCTCCCGGGTCAGACGGGTCGGCACATAATGATACCGCAACAACAGCGTTTCCCGGTCATGGGAATAGAAAAATTCCTGCAGGCGCCGTTCATCGGAAGGCTGCAAAGGCCGCAGAAAACAGATGCTGTCATCCTTGGCCCGAAATTTTTTGACCGGAATGGCCCCCAACCCCTTGACCGGCTCCGGGGTGGATTGCTGGTACGACGGCACCCAGTAACTCTTCCGGACCTGCCGCAACAACATTTCCCGATGCTCGGGGTGGGCCACCTGGATCAACTCCATGGCCCGTTCGCGAATGCTCCGCCCGCGCAGCGTGGCAATGCCATACTCCGTCACCACATAATGGACATCCCCGCGGGAGGTCACCACCCCGGCCCCCTCGGTAATGACCGGCACAATGCGGGACTTGCCCTGATTGGTCACCGAGGGCAGGGCGATGATGGGCCGACCGCCCCGGCTGCGGGCCGCCCCGCGAATAAAATCCACCTGTCCGCCAATTCCACTGTAAAAACGATGCCCTATGGAATCAGACACCACCTGGCCGGTCAGATCCACCTCCAGGGCACTGTTGATGGCCACCATCTGGTCATGTTTGGCAATGGTCTCGGGATTGTTGATATAGTCCGAGGTATAAAACTCAACCAAAGGGTTGTCGCGCACAAAATCGTAGAGGGCCCGCGATCCCATGCAAAAAGAGGTCACGGTCTTGCCGGTGTGAACGGGCTTCCGGGAGTTGTCCACCACCCCTTTGCGCATCAACTCCATCAGGCCATCGCTGAACATTTCGGTATGCACACCCAGATGCTTGTGGTGACGCAGGGCCCGCAAAACGGCATCGGGTATCTTGCCAATGCCCATCTGCAGAGTGGCACCATCCTCCACCAGCATGGCCACATACTGACCAATCTGCTCCGTCTCCTTGGTGGACTTGGCCCGGGGCAGTTCCGGCAGCGGGACAGAGACCTCCAGATAGGCATCCACCTCGGACAGGGCAATGCGCGTATTGCCCAGGGTGCGGGGCATGAACGGGTTGAACTGGGCAATCACATGACGGGCCGACTCGACCGCCGCCCGGACAATGTCGACCGTCACCCCCAGGGAACAATACCCCTCCTCATCCGGGGGAGAGAGCTGTACCAGCGCCACATCAATGGGCAACACGCCACGGGTGAACAACGACGGCACCTCCGACAGGAAGCAGGGCGTATAGTCGGCTTCGCCGCGCTGCACCGCCTTGCGGGTCTCTTCACCCAGAAACAGGGCATTGACCCGCACCGCATCCCGATAACGGGGGTCCAGCCAGGGAGACTCCCCCAGGGTCAGAATGTGCACAAACTCCAGATCAAAAAAATGCTTGGAATGCACCCGATCCAGCAGACTCTGCACCAGGGCATGAGGACACCCCGGGCCGGAACCGATAAAAATGCGGTCCCCCGGCTTGACAAATGTTTTCCAGTCTTTGGGTTGCAGCAACTGCGACACGGTCACCTCCTCCTTCCCGTCCACCCAAGCCGACCCACCGACCACGCAGCCCGGGTCTCATCCGCCAGCCACACCGGGGGGAAAGAACATCGCAGGCCCCCCAGGTCATCCGCCCGCCAGCGCAACCAGAAACCTGGCCGATTTTCTCAACCTGGCCCGGCCACCGAACGACGCATTTTTTTGCGCAAACGACGGACGGCCTCCGCTTTCTTGCGACGCTTGCGCTCGGAAGGCTTCTCGAAAAATTTGCGCTTCTTCATCTCCCGAAACATGCCCTCCCGGATCATCTTTTTCTTCAAGACCCGGATTGCCTGATCCACATTATTGTCGTAAACATCAATCCTCACGAACTCTGACTCCTCCCTTGGCCTGCCACAATGGTCCACAGCGCGCAGCGCGCACCCCGATTTCAGCCGAACGCGACATGTTAATCGCATTGCGACCCGCATTCAAGAATCCTTGAAAGCAGATCCTCATTTTCCTGGTTCGGACATTTGCACCGCCAGATACAGGGGCTCGCCCCCCCGGAACAACAACAGCAGCAGGGCATCGCCGGCCTTGGCGCCCTGCAGGGCACGGCGAAACTCGGCCACATCGCGCACCGGCTTGCGATTGATCTCCGCAATCACATCCTTGACCTGCAACCCGGCGTTCGCGGCATTGCTGCCGGGTTCCACACCGGTCACCACCACCCCGCGCACCCCGTCATCCAGGTCGAGCTGCTCCCGCAGATCGGGGGTCAGGGAGCGCACACTGGCCCCGAAGGAGGTGGCATCCCCCCTGTCGGAGGTCGTCGTCTCGCCCGCCTTCTCCTTCATTTCCGCCACCATCACATCCAGACTCAGCGCCTTGCCTTCCCGGATCAGATCCACCCGCACCTTCTTGCCGATCGGCGTCTCCGCCACGATGCTCGGCAGTTCGTTCATCTGGCCCACCTCACGCCCGTCAAACCGCACCACCACATCCCCCGCCCGCAGCCCCCCCGTCTGGGCCGGCGAACCGGACTCGACGCTGGCAACCAGGGCACCATGGCGCTTCTCCAGCCCCAACGCCTTGGCCAGTTCATGGGTCACCGCCTGAATGCGCACCCCCAGCCAGCCACGGGTGACCCGGCCATGACTTTTCAACTGCTCCAGCACCGTCTTGGCCATGTTGACCGGAATCGCAAAGCCGATACCCATATTGCCACCGGAACGGGAAAAAATGGCCGTGTTGATGCCGATCACCTCGCCGTTCAGGTTGAACAGCGGCCCGCCGGAGTTGCCCGGGTTGATCGCCGCATCGGTTTGCAAGAAGTTGTCATAGGGACCACTGCCAATGATCCGGCCCTTGGCAGAAATGATTCCGACCGTCACGGTGGCCTCCAACCCGAACGGGTTGCCAATGGCCACCACCCAGGAACCCACCTCGGCCTGGTCCGAATCCCCCATCTGCGCCACCGGCAAAGAGCCCGCCCCTTCAATGCGAATCAGCGCCAGGTCCGTCTTGTTGTCCTTGCCCACCACCTTGGCGGCAAACTCCCGATCATCCGGCAGACGCACCAGGATGTCGTCCGCATCGGCAATCACATGGTGGTTGGTCAAAATATAGCCGGAAGCGTCAATGATGACTCCCGACCCCAAGGAACGGGATTTCTGGAGATCCTGGGGCATCTGATCAAAAAACCGGCGAAACAGCTCATCCAGGGGCCGTCCGCCAAACCCGTCCGGGCCCATCTTGCCGCCCTTCTGGGCAGCGGGATTGTGGGTGGTACTGATATTCACCACCACCGGCTTGAGCCGTTTGACCAGGGGGATCAGATCGGGCAACGCAGCCGCCTCCACGCCGGCGGTCAGCAGTATGAGCACCCATCCCACCCACAGCAACATGCTCGAAAAATGAGATACCTTGTTCATGCGAAACCAGCGGCCTTCCATTGTCATTCATCCCTTGCTTGTTGAGAACAGGACGCCTGCCGCGTCCAATCCACTACGAACACACCCCGGCATGGCCGGGTTCCGTTGAGATAACGCGCGTGATGACAGGTTGTTGACTGGCGTCATCCCGGATGCGCAGATTGTAGCGGTAGAGTCCATAAAAACTCAAGACCAGCGCCGCCAGACCAGCCAGCGCCCCGGCACTTTCACTGTCGCCCACCCCCAACGTCATCGCCAGAGAACGACCCAATGTACCCACCAGTACCATGGCCATGATCGGCACGGCGTACACCAGAAAGGAGGCCCGCAGCAGCTGTCGTTCGCTGATCTCCAGCACCACCCGGTCTCCCACCTCCGCCTCCAGAGGATTGCGGGCCCGGATGCCCGTGGTCTTGCCCGATCCAGCGGAAAAAACACCGCAACTGGCCCCGGACTGGCAACCGCCGCATCCCCCCCGGCGCTGGTTGGCCACCAGGGCAAACTCACCTTCCCGTTCCAGGATGACGCCTTCCTCACGCAGCATGTGTCACACCTCCCGACTACCCACCCTGCCGATGCCCGGCCGGGGAGAGCGCCTCTTGACCAGAGTGTTCCGGATTTTCCTCGCTCCCGTCAACCAGTGGGCTGCCAGCGAGAGCGGTGACCAGCAGCACCGTCGGCACTCCAAAGCGACGTAGCCTGTCGAACAGGCGCCGCCGGCCCGTGTAGACCTTCTCGTTCCTGATCAACCCCATGATGGACTGCGTCATCTCTTCGGGGTCCTGCCAGACAGCATGACCCGCCACCCCGTGCTTGACCTGGGCCAGCCAGCCCATGGTCTGGCAGCAGTTGTCACATTGCAGCAGGTGCGCGACCACGGGGTTGACAATGATCGGGTCCAACTCACCATCCAAAAAAGCGGAAACCAACTCCGGATCACAGGACATCTCTTTCCTCTACCCCCCAAAAGACCGGCACATCACCCGTGCCTCTCCCGTCCGGCAGTATCCCGGTTGCCCAGATAGCCGCGCAATCGCTGGGCAATCTCCTGCCGACCCCGAAAAATACGCGAGCGTACAGTCCCCACCGGACAGTCCAGCAGCACGGCAATCTCCTCGTAGGAGAGCCCCTGAACATCCCGCAGCAGGATAGCCTTTTTCATGGCTGGAACCAAGGACTCAATGGCCGCCTGCACATTTTCCATCATCTCCTTGCGCAACAGGTGCCGCTCCGGGGTCTCATGGTCGCGCAGCGCAGGCGGCACATATTCCGTGTTCTCCTCCCCATCCCCTGCCAGATCGCTGAGAGGCAGGGCCCGGCCCTCGACCAGCCAATGGTTTTTGACCGTGTTGACGGCAATCCGATACAGCCAGGTAAAAAAAGCAGACTCCCCCCGAAAACCGGGCAAGGCCCGGTAGGCCTTGATCCAGATTTCCTGGACCAGATCACGCCCCTTGTCCGGGTCGTCCACCAGACGGTTCACGGCCGCCGCCACCCGTCCCTGGTATTGCCGGACCAGCAGCTCAAAAGCCTTCTGATCACCAGTCAACACCCGCCTGATCAACACCTGATCATGGTTCCTGCTGATCGGAGCCTCTTTTGCCCCCTCGACCGTGCTGGTCTGCGCCTCCGACATTCGCGACCCCCCGCTCTCCATTAAAATATTCAGAAAAAGGCTGGCAAGAACAACCCGCAGCATCGTACCATAGTGGCGGGATTGTCAACCATGCCTGAATGAGGGGATACCGGGGTATATCATGATCGTTCCATCTCCAGAAGAGCGTCTGGTCGCGGCTGATTTTTTGATCCTGGGCGGCGGCATCGCCGGCCTGGATCTGGCATTGCGTCTGGCAGGCAACGGCACGGTGGTGGTGCTGACCAAGACCGAAGCTGGTGAGTCCAACAGCCAGCACGCCCAGGGCGGCATCGCCGCCGTGTTGGACCCGGAGGATAACCTGGAAGCCCACATCGAGGATACCCTCACCGCCGGCGGCGGCCTGTGCCACCCGGAAACGGTGCGTTTCGTGGTGGGCAACGGTTCCCGCGCCATTCGCCGCCTGATCGATCTGGGGGTCTCGTTCTCCCGGGACGAGGACGGTGGCTACCACCTCACCCGGGAGGGGGGCCATTCCGCCAGGCGGGTGGTGCATACCGCCGATGCCACCGGTCGGGCCGTCATGGATATCCTCCTGGAACGGGTGGGACAACATCCCAACATCCGTCTGTACCAGAACCAGATTGCCATCGATCTCATCACTGCCCACAAAATTGGCCGGTTTGTGCCCGGTCAGCCCAATCGCTGCTATGGCGCCTATGCCCTGGACATTCCCTCGACCCGGGTGCTCACCTACCAGGCCCGCTTTACCATCCTGGCGACCGGCGGGGCCGGCAAGGTCTATCTGTACACCTCCAACCCCGACACGGCCACCGGCGATGGCATTGCCATGGCCTATCGGGCAGGCTGCCGGGTGGCCAACATGGAATTCATCCAGTTCCACCCCACCTGTCTGTACCACCCCAGTGCCAAAAATTTTCTCATCTCCGAGGCCGTGCGCGGTGAAGGAGGCATGCTGCTGCGCCGGAACGGTTCCCGGTTCATGCCGCAACACCATCCTGCAGCAGAACTGGCTCCCCGGGATATCGTGGCCCAATCCATCGACTACGAGATGAAGCGAACCGGTGATCCCTGCGTCTACCTGGATATCTCCTTCAAGGGGCGGGCGTTCCTGGAGGAACATTTTCCCACCATCCTGGCCAAGTGCGCCTCGTTCGGCATTGCCATGGACCGGGAGCCCATCCCGGTCGTCCCCGCCGCCCATTACACCTGCGGCGGCGTAGTGACCGGACTGGATGGCAAGACCGACCTGGACGGACTGTTTGCCGTCGGCGAAGTCAGCCATACCGGCCTGCACGGTGCCAACCGGTTGGCCTCCAACAGCATCCTGGAGTGCCTGGTCTTTGCCGATGCCGCCTGCAGCACCATCGTTGCCCAGATGCGGGAGCGCCCCCTGGTCACCCAACCCACCCTGCCCCCCTGGGACAGCTTCGGTACCGACGACCAATGTGCCGAGGCCGTGTTGATTTCCCATAACT
>JAMOAX010000116.1:0-9282 GCA_039908555.1 Magnetococcus sp. DMHC-8 | reverse complement strand
TGCCGTCCAGGGCGGGGATGGCGTTGGGGGTGGCGGTGGTCACCGCCGCCTCCTCGGTATCGCGTCCGGTGGTGGGGTTGAATTTGAGGTATTTGGGTGCAGGCATTTGCGTTTTCTCCTTAGATCAGGTCGATGGATGGTTGAATATCAATGAAAATCCGTGTTGGTGAGACCAGATAACCGACTCTGCAGACAAAGCCGGATGCGGGGGCGGTCTGGGTGAGTATGCCGTTGGTGGACAGGAACAAAGACAGGCCGCTGCTTAAATCCCATCGCCAATTGGAATCTTCCAGTACACCAAAACTGCGCACAGGCACGGGCCCGCCAGTCAGCGCACTGGTCAGCGTCATGCCGTAGACCTGTCCGGCATGGCTGGCCGTGCCATGGTCGGCATGAACGACGCGCCCCTGGCTGTTCATCGCGACAACACGATGTCCGTCCAATGCCTCTCCGGCCACACATGCATTGACCGCCGCATCTTCTGCTGCGGTCAACTGCTCCGTGACTATCTCTCTGACCTGTGCCACGGTCAGAAAGGTTTTGGCTGCTTTCGGTATGGAGTCAAGATGGAAGCTAATCATGCGCTGGTTCTCCTCGTCACATCCTCTCGGATGGTGATTTGTCCGGCTTGCAGAGTCTTGACCTTTGGGGGTGACACCCGGGTATCCGTCAACTGAAAGTCATAGAAGTGCACGCCAACCGGCAGATCCGTGTCGATGCTCGAAAGATTGATGGCTCCCTGCCCGATTTGCGCATTCTCATCTGTCTCCGGGAAATCAAATGCCTTGGCAAGCAACGCATGATCGTCTGAATCCTTCTTGCTCCGTTTGATGGTCAGTAGGATGGTCTGGCCGCTGATGTCCACCGGCGCGCCATCATCCAATAAAGCAAACGGGATATCGAGCGAGTCGCCGCGCACCCATTTCAAATTTGTGTCAACCTTTGCCGTCGCCATTTCACCCGTTCCCAGTGCAGACAAACAGTTGGTTTACGAAAGTTTCCAGATTTTCAGATCGGCCAGAACGTTCCACTGCCCGACATCCATCGCCTTTCCTTTGCCGTCTGTGGATGTCGTTTTGAAATAATGTTGCAACTGGATGGCATCGTTATATTGGCAACCAGAGGTATATTCGAAGTGCCCCATGACGATGTCATTTACCTGCACTCCCTGTGATGAGTTGTACCCTGCCATGCCGCTGATAATGTTGGGGGAGCCACTGTTAAACGACTGCTTCAAATCGAGCCTGTGATTGCTGGATGTGTACGCCACAGCCATGCCTATGGCAAAATATTTCCCGGCTGGCATATATCGGATATGGCCGTACCCGTTATCGTACACAATGCCAAGGTCGCTGGTGCCAGAGTGAACGGTGGTAGTGTCAATGGTGTTGCGTAGGACGGTGTTAAATTTTCGGTCCATGTTGGAGTTGTCGCTGTTGCCGCCGGTATAGCCCGCCATGTTTCGGTCCTGTATCCAGTACATCCGGTCCTGCGTTATGCCGCCCATCGGGGGCATGGAGAGGGGGTTGCCGTCGCTGTCCCATCCCAGGACATTGCCTGATGTTCCTCGCGCTATCTTGTCCAGCGTGACGACGCGCCCGGACAGCCCGGAAACAACAAAAAAATTTGCCCCGTCACAGACCAGGCTGATCTCTTCCCATTGGATTGAAATGGCCCATGAGGGTGCCCCGTCAATCGTCTCCGATCCGTTCGGATCGAGGGTGACCGTGCCCGTTCCCACATTCTTGATACGACACGTCCACCCGGCACCAAGAGATGATGCGGAGGACAAAGAGAGGGTGATCGTACCGGAACAAAACAGAACCTTCCCGTAATCGCGTGGCAACAGTGTGCGGTCGCTGGAGACGGTCGGGGTCGTGAGCGCATCCAGCGGGGCGACGATCAGCCATGAGGCGTTTGACGCGTCACGCTGTTTCAGGACAGCGTTTGCCGTATCCGCCCACTGCATGCCGGGATATTTCACATCCGGCTCAGCATCCCCGGCACTTTGCGAGGCGAGGGCCTGGAGGGCGGCATTGACGGCGGCACGGTAGGTGGCACCCGGTTGGTTTGGAATGGCAAAACTGGATTGGCTCATGACGATAACCCCGATGCAGTAATGGAAAATTCTGATACGCTGATATTGAAAAAACCGTCTGATGTGATCACCAGCCGGAATCTGGCCGCCCGGGCATGCATCTCCTGGACGTCCAACCTGCTCCAGCCACCCCACAGGGGGGCCCCCTCTGGATCGTCGTCGGTGGTGGAGATTTCGACCACAGCATCCACCCCGGAAAAACGCTGTCCATCCACGTCCTGCCATGTATCGATATTGTCAGCGCGCAGATCCAGCAGGTCGGTGGCACTGTAGATTTCTGTCACGAGCGAGCTGGTAAACCGCCTGTTGACGACAACCTCAAAATCCATGATCTGGCCTGGCAGATATTCCGCATGCTCTGCCACCCCTCCGGCATAATCGACGTCGAGAAGGGAATCAACATCAATCCAATCATCGACCAGCAGGGCACCAGTCAGTCTCAGGGTATTGGCATCCGCCTGGCAGTTGGTTTTTTGGCCAGAAAAATCCGGATGGAATAAGAGCGTGCTGGTGTCGGCATAATGCCAGACCATTGATTGTGTCACGACAACCGATGCATAGGTGGCAGATTGGACTCCGGATGAATCAACAAACCGCGCCATGTATGTGCCGGCACGCAGCGGCAAGATGGCGGAGGTCGCATTACCCGGAACCGGGCCGCATGCGCTGGTGGATCGGGCCCACGTGGCCCCGGATTGAGCAGGAGAGTATTGGATAAGCACGCTACCGCCAAATCGCACATCCAGATCGGGAGAGAGATCCCAGCTCAGCAGTGCCATGCCACCCAGGCCAGCAACGGCGAGTCCGGTCAGATCTGACGGGGGCGCGGATAGCCCGTAAATTTCACAAAACGCCTCGGTATAGTCGCTCTCGATTCCCAACGTATTGATCGCTCTTACCCGAAAGCCGTAGCGTCCCGGAGTGATATCCATCCAGTCAAACGTGGTATCAGGCGTCTGAGCGATGATTTTCCAAACAGTATCGGCAGACCGCCGGACGGAGAGCTGATACATCACCACGTAGGCATCGTCTGATCCGTTCCACGAGATAGTGGCCTTCGCCTTGGCAGCACCAGTGCCGGAACGGGTGGCATACAGGGATTCAATCACCGCGATTCCAGATGGCGCAGCCACTCGGTGTGGATCGGGCAGTGTCACGCTCGGACCCGGATTGAAAGTTGCGGTTGTGTCGGCAACGTAGGCGTCGGGATGATATTCCCGTGCCGTTACCTTGACCTCGTCATTTTCCAGCAACAACAATTTGGTCACACGAAACAGTTTGGCCGACCATCCAGGTGTGGGGTGCGTGATGGAGACAACATCCCCCACTTCCACCTGCAAGGCATCCATTGTGGCGGTAAATTCAACGGAGAGACCCAGGCGCAACTGTTTGAGCATGGACCAACAGATCCTGTTTGCCATGTGGCCATCTGCGGTGAAAGGGAGTTCTACCGTCTTTTCGACGAGAAACCCCTTGTCGGCCGCACGGAACGGCAGGGCGTCCACCGTCAACAGATCTTGCTGCCATTTGTTTGCCGGATTGAACCAGGTGCAACTGATGCGGTTGGCGCGGGCCGTATGCTCTCCTGTGTCGATGGTCCAGGATTGGGTGATATTGTCCGGGGTAAAGGCAAAAGTGGATGCTGTGGCCCGGTCGATGAGCAGCTTGTAATATCCGGCCGACCAGACCAGAATGCCGCGACAACTGGTCAGAAGGGCGTTCAGGTTGTCTATCAGGCTGGCGTCCGTGTTGAGAACCCCGTTGCATGCATACTGAGGGTTATCGTAATACATAACCGAGATGATCCCCGTGCCGGCATTGGTGACAGGGATGCCGTTGCCGGAGAGGGCGTTTTCTATCGAGTCTGCCACCCCGAACGTTTCACCAGGTCCCACAATGGCATAATAGGTCACGTTGGCCTGCAATGGGGCGGGGAGTGAACGGGTTGACTTGAACCGAACACCGTCCCCGCTGCGGAATGGCGGTGCGGTAGCGAGGCGCAATGTATTGTTTTGCCCGACGGTGAACCCGCAATAAACGGAATGATTAACATATTTCGTGATTATCCCGGAGACCGGGAGATCGACATCGTAGGTAATGCTGTTGGCTACCCAGTGCGATTTGATCGCCGCCGGGACCCACGTATCTACCCCGGGAGCGTCTGGATCGTAGGGATCGTAGACCGTCTTTATTTCCGACAGCGTAAGGCGATTCCCCTTCTTGCTGGCAATCCGGGTGAGTGGCTTCCGCAAAGGTATAGGCAGATCCGCATCGGACGAAAAGCTCACCCAATCATCGATAGCGAACAGGCTGGCATCCTCGACCTCCAGAAATATCTCGCCCATCTTGACGGTGCATTGCACAGGCGATGTGCCACCGCCCTCTATTTTCGCCCGCTCCTCGCAGTGCGTGGCGGCTGCTGCAAACGATTCATCCTGAATCACCCCGACCGGCAACCCTTTGCCGTAGCGTGTATCGGTCAAATAGTCGCGTATTACAAGAGCCGGGTTGCTGGAAAATCGGGTAGTCCGGGAACGGGGGTCATAGAGGGTGCGACCGTCCACATCGGCGGTGATGGTGGGCAGGCCGGTAAAAACATTCGCATCATACTTGAGTCGCAGATAGAGGTAGGCAAACCCCATGAGCTTGTGGTCGTCGGTCCACAAGGATGAACGGGAGACCAGAAGGGAATCCGCCTCGGTATCTGTCCCCAGATGACGGTAGCACTCGACCAGGCCGGAATATTTTTTGTCGGTGATGGGGATGTCGTCCAGATATACGGTATTGATCGCGGCAACCGGCCCCTCGGACAGGACGATCACAACATGGAGAAACTCCCGCTTGCCCCCGGTCGTGTCGGTAAACACCATCGCACCGCCCACCCGTCTTGAGCCATAAACGACCGGAACAGGGGCCACCGTGGAACGCTGGTTAAGCAGGATACCTGTGTTGAATTTGGGGGCATCCGGCTTGGGCTCTTCTGGTTCGATAGCCCCCCCAATCATCGAACCGATTGTAGAACCAATAACAGAACCTATCGGCCCGCCAAGAAAGGACCCTACAACTGCGCCGGCAATCCGAAAAGCGGTTTCCCAAAATCCCATTATTTTGGCCGCCCCCACGGAATATTTTGGTTGGATGCGAGGGATGCCACAAACTCAAACCCCCTGTCGCCAGGAAAGTGGAGTTGCTGCTCGGCATCGTTGGTGTGACGTCCGGCGGTCTGGCCGAACATGACCCAGGAATTCGCCAGGGTAATCGATATTTGACAGCTGCCGGCCTCTGGATCTTCGCTGGATGTCACCCGACCCACCCGGCCATCAAACATCAATACCGGATCGCTGATCATGGCTCCGGTGGCATCAAACACGGCCTTGTAGATCAGCCACTGACGGAAGAGATAAGCATCATCCAAAAACAAAGCGAGATTGGAGGAATCGACACCGGAGAGTACGACCGTCAGCTGGGTGGCGGCAATATCCAGGGACTCCTCGACCGGTTCAAAGCTGAGGAACCGACCCAGGGCGAGATAGGTGTTGCCCCCCCAGGCCACATCCCGGCAAAAATCGGTCATGCGCACCGTCCCGTCGTCCATTCTGGCCTCCACCAGGTGGCAACAGACAACGCCAGGTTGAGTGATGGCGGCGAGAAAAGAGGAGGATGCACCCCGCCCGGACATCAGAGCACCTCTACCAAAGAGAGCTCAATCCCCTTGTACCAGGGGCCGCCACTCAGTTTTACAGAGAGATTGTCGGCAGCCAGGGCGCAGGTAAACGGTACATCCGCAACAATAATGGCCTCGTCGTCGATGAGGGGAGAGATCGGGCTTGGCTCGATGGTCAACAGGGCAGAGCCGGTCGCGTCGGAATCTGCATCGGCTATCAGTGCGTATGCCTTGGAATGGCCGTTGAATTTGATAAAATCCCCCGATCTCAGAATGCGGTTGACGGAGGGTGTCCAGCCCTTTGTCTGCACCCGCATCATGCCGTTGCTGTCACGCAACAACTGACCGCTGCCATCGACGCGGGGAGAGCCAGACGCCGCGCCCAGCGGAACGGAATGGATAGGCAAGACAAAGGAGAAGCGTCCGAGCTGTCCCCGCTGGGCAAGGCAGAATGCATTCAAGGTTGCGTGTTCGGATCGGTTCAATGGGGGATAGGCGAGATGGAAACTCCATTGTTGCACCCCCCGCGCGCGCACTTGCCGACGCAGCGAATGCGTTACCGATGTAAAGGTGGGGGTGGTGGAGCCCAGTTGTATCGTCTCCGGTGCCGGCGTGGCGGGAAATATGCCGCTCATTTGAGGGGTCCCTCCTTGCCCCGCTTGGCAAAGGCGCGCTGTATCATGGCAACGATCAATTTTTCTTGCCCATAGATGGCCTCGGAGACCCCCCGCGCATCCAACGCCTGTACGGAGAAGGTAATGTTGACCGCCTGGTTGCCGCCAGCCCCTGCCCCAACCGGTGCCAGGTGCCGCATTTGTGTGGGGGTGAAAACGCCTTCGCCACGCCGCAAGATGGCGGGCACCTCATCCCCGGCCAGACCGCCGCCATGCAGGCGTGGGGCGTTCTTGAAGATGTGGCGCGCAACAGAAGCAGAGCGCAGTGATTCCACCCCTGCCACGCCGCCACCGTGGGCGACGATCGCGTCCAGGCCGTCGTACCAGTCCAGCATTTCCTCGCCCATCATATCCTCGGCACCGCCGCCACCGCCGCCGCCACCGCCGCCACCCATCCCAAACAGTGCACCGATGCCGCCCAGAAAGCCGCTGCCGGAATTCAGGGATTTGAACAGGGGGGTGGTAATGCTGGCCTGGATCTGCATGCGCATAAGGTCGTTGAGGATACTCTGAGCCAGATCGTTGAATTGCAGCTTGCCAGTGGTGGCAAAATTGACCAGGGCATCTTCCATATTGTGAAATGCATTACTAAAAAACCGCTCGCCCCTCTTGGCGGCATTGCCCGCCTCGTCGGCATAATTCAGGACGGCCCGCGTCACCCCGTCTTCCCACTCCTTGCTGGCACCGAGCATTTCCCGGTAGTTTTTTTGTGCCTGCTCGGCATAGGCCCGATCGGTCAGAATGCCGGTCTCCTGCGCCTTTCCCAATTCCTCCATACTCTGCCCGTAGGCGAGTAGATGATCGTTGGCACGATTGATCTGGGCGGCGTTTTGATCCCATTTGTGCCGGAACAGCTTATCCACCTGGATTGCCGCCTCTTCGGCGGAGACACCCACCTGCTTGATGGCCGCCTGGATCATGTTTTCCCGCTCGGCGGCATCCACGGCGGCGACGCTGCCCCGCCGGTAGGCGTCCGCCAGTCGATCAGCCGCCGCTGCCTGGTCATTGATTTCCCGGGCCCACTGGGCGCGCCTGCCCTGCATCTCATTGGCAAAGGCACGTTCCGCCTCCTGGCGGTATGCCTCGACCCCCATACCCAGATGTTCGTAGGAAAAGCGGGCAACGTCGTTCTCCATGGCCGCATGACGCATGGCAATGTCAGAAATGGATGCAGCCTGGGCAACGCGACCCTGGGCGTCGGCGTTGAGATGCATGCTGTCGGTGGCATCCCGTGCGCTGGCCGCTATACGCTGATAGGCCAGGGAGGTTTTCAGCAGCGTCAACTCCTGCGCATCGCCTGACAACAGTTTGTCCGCATTGGTCTGGTTTTCCGCATCAACCGCCGCTTGCACCAGGGACCGCTGCGGCCCCGGAGCGGACAACACTCGCCGTTCCTGCGCCATTTGCGCACGCAGCGCGTCCAGCCGTTCGGCTGACAACTTCACCGCATTTCCTGATGCCGCATCAGGTAAGTTTGTCGCAGCAGATCGAGAGATACCGCTTTGCTCCATCCCTTCCATAGCATTGTTCAGGATGGCGTTGATCGCATCCTGTTCTTCCTGCCTGCCCACCTCATAATCAGACCCGCCACCCCGCAAAAACCGCAACCCGCTGGTAAGCCCGCCCATCATTCTGGAGATGATGCTGGAGGAGGCCGCCTTGTCCAGCAGTTGCGACCATTCATTCTTGAGAGCTTTGACCGATTTTCCAAGCTCGCCCATCCCTTCGTCCGCCAGCCCCTTGAATTGCCGATTCAGGGCATTCATGGCCACCCGCATCGCCTCCACCTGCTGGCCATGATCGGCCATGGTACGGATTTGATTCCGCTCTTCTCTGGTCAGAAAACCGAAAGCGTCATCCAGCTTGGTAATGCCCGCATATCCCTGATTCAGGGCGGATGCCAGGGTGTTGAGACCTTGAACCAGGTTCTGGTTGGTGGCGGCGGAAAAGTTGACCGATGTGTTGAGAAGGTCGCTGTACATGCTGCCGGGGATGGAGGCATAGGAGGTCATGGACTTGGCCGCATCTGCCGTATCGGAACGGCTGAACGGCCCGAACGATGCGGCCTTCTCCGCCATCTTGCGCAACTGGTCGCCGGTAATGCCCGCCGAATCCCCCATGGCCTTCAGTGCCACCGTCATCGACCGGGTCCGGGCCTCGGTGGTCGCCGCATGCGCGATGACCACTGCCAACCCACCGGCCACCGCCGCAATGGCGGCTCCCCATCCCAGCATTGCCCGCGTGGTGGCGGCCGCACTGGTTCCCATCTGGCTGATGCCGTACAAGAGGTCCGGCAGGGGCGACAGGGTGGCGATCAGATTGCCACGGGTCACAATGGCCGCCTGCCCCATGTTGATAAGATTGGTGACCACAATCCGGCGGGCCATGGAGGTCTGTCCGGCGGATGCTTCCGCTGCCGTACCGATATCCCGGGTGGCGCGTGCCACCACCGCGCCCGACTGGCCGCCATCCTGGGCCAGTTGATGCATGTTTTGCTGCATGGAGGCAGCGGCATGGGCAACCTGATCGGCGGTTGCCTGGGCGGCACTCCCGACCCCCCCAACAGCGGCAGAGGCGGCGGCACCGGCCTGGTCTCCACCCTGAGCCAGCAACCCCAGAGATTGACCAACAGCCCCCAAAGCGGCCGTAACCTGGCCTGTACCATCCACCTGTAGCCGCAACACCAGTTGCAAGTCTGCCATTATTCCGGCTCCTCAGCCCACACATTCAAGGCTGTCATTTCCATGATCTGCAGATCGGCAAACAGTGCGGGGGTAACCTCCATCCCCATCATGCGCGCTGCCGCCTCCACACCGGCATAATTCAATCCGACAGGCACCCCATTC
>JAMOAX010000115.1:0-9345 GCA_039908555.1 Magnetococcus sp. DMHC-8 | reverse complement strand
ACAACAGCAAAGGCAAAGGCAAAGTCCCAGGGCGCTGCCCTGGACCCGCCAGGGGGGTGACCCCCCGGGACCCGCAGCAACGGTTCAAAGCCGGTCAAGTCAGCCTGGTTGCTCCACTACGGTGCGGGTGACGGTTTGCCATCCGCAGGCAAGGCGGGCGGTTTGGCCGTCGGCACAACCGGTGCACCGGTCGCCGGAACGGGCGGCCTGGCCGCCGGCATGGCACCGGTCGCCGGAACGGGCGGCTTGGCCACCGGCATGGCACCGGTCGCCGCAGGCGCAGGCGGCGGGCTGGCCGTTGGCGCCGCAGGCTTGGCCGCCGGCGTGGCCGGCTTGGCCGGCGCAGGAGTATTGGCGACAGGAGGGTCGATGGGACGCGCCCTTTCCATCTCCCGGCTCTTGTCAAGCGGGTGGTAGTCACCGGCAGAGGGTCCGCCCAGGATGCCCTCTTCGCTCTCAAAAGGGGGAAACTCGTCGGTCGGCTGGGCTTCACTGAAATCGCGAATGCAGAGCGCGATATACTCCTTGACCTCTTTCGGCGGGATTTGGTCCTCCTTCGCATATTTTTCGCAGGAGAGCCTGATTTCATTCTGAAAGTCTGACTCCGAGCCGGCAGGGGCACTGTGAACCGACTGCACGCCGGGCAGCACCAGCGCACCCAGGCAAAAAACAGAGAGAGCCTTCCATTTTCGGAACATCTGCATAAACTCCTAAACAAAAATGGTCGCAACCACGCAGCAAATGCGAAATTCTATCCACTGCCAACGGGCACGACAAGGAAATTTCTTGCACTACCCGGGGCGGACCAACGGTCCGACCGGCCGGAAGCCCTACTCCCCCGCCTGTTTGCGCGGACCGAACACCAGCTTGGCAACCTCGGCATACTGCTTGACAAAATGGGCGGTAAACCCCGCACGGATATGTTCGGGCACCTCCTCGTAATCCTTGCGGCAGGCATCCGGCAGGATGATCTCACGAATGCCGACGCGCCGGGCGGCAATCACCTTTTCCCGGATGCCCCCCACCGGCAGGACATGTCCGGTCAGGGTGATTTCACCGGTCATGGCCAGACGACGGGAGACCGGTTCACCCCGGGCCAGGGAGAGCAGCGAGGTGGCCAGGGTGACACCCGCCGATGGCCCATCCTTCGGTGTGGCCCCTTCGGGAACATGGATATGAATGGAGCCCTCCGCCAAAATTTTTGCCTGCCCCCCCAGGACCTTGCAGTGTCCCTGGATAAAGCTGAAGGCGATGCGGGCCGACTCTTTCATGACCGATCCCATGTTGCCGGTCAAAATAAAGTCCGCCTTGGTGGTCTGAATCTGCGAGGATTCCACGTCCAGCGTGGCCCCGCCCATGGCGGTCCAGGCCAGTCCGGTGACAATGCCCACCCCGCTGATCGGCTGTTCGTCCCGGAAACTGGGTTTGCCCAAAAACTGCTCCACCTCCCGTTGCCGGACACGAATGGGGGTTTTGGCATCGTGTTCCAATATTTTCAAGGCCGCCTTCCGGGAAACGGCACCAATTTTTTGCTCCAGATGACGCACCCCCGCCTCCCGGGCGTAGCCGTCGATGATGGTGCGCACCGCCCCGGTGGAAAAACGCAGCCTGGCCTTGCTCAGGCCGTTTTTTTCCAACTGCTTGGGAATCAAGTGGTTGCGGGCGATGACCAGCTTTTCCGAGGTGATGTAACCGGACAGCCGAATGATCTCCATCCGGTCCAGCAGGGCCGACGGGATGGTGTCGGTCTGATTGGCCGTGCAGAGAAACAAAATTTTGGAAAGGTCAAAACGCACGTCCAGGTAATGATCCAGAAAATCGATGTTCTGTTCCGGGTCCAGCACCTCCAGCAGGGCCGAGGCCGGGTCGCCGTGATAGCTGGCGCCAATCTTGTCCACCTCGTCCAGCATGAAGATGGGATTGGCGACCTTGGTGTAGCGCAGCGCCTGGATCACCTTGCCCGGCATGGCCCCCACATAGGTGCGGCGATGCCCCTTGATTTCCGCCTCATCCCGCATGCCGCCGACCGAAAACCGGAAAAATTCACGGCCCACTGCCCGCGCCACGGAACGACCGATGGAGGTCTTGCCAACCCCCGGCGGCCCGACCAGCAGAATAATGGAGCCGCCAATCTCACCCTTGAGCTTGCCAACCGCCAGAAACTCCAGGATGCGCTCCTTGACATCCTTCAACTCGTCGTGATCCTGGTTCAAAATCTTGCGGGCCCGCTTGATGTTGAGCTTGTCCTTTGAATGGACCCCCCAGGGCAGGCTGGTCAGCCAGTCCACATAGTTGCGGGTCACATTGTATTCCGAAGAGCCCGTCTCCAGCATGGCGAGCTTTTCCATCTCGTCATTGATCTTGCTGGTGGCCTCCTCGGTCAGGGTCAACGCCTTCAGGCGGTCCCGAAACTTTTCCAGATCGGCCGTGCGATCATCCTTGGTGATGCCCAGCTCCTTCTGGATCTCCTTGAGCTGTTCCCGCAGGAAAAACTGCCGCTGGTTTTCGGAAATACCCTCCTCGACCTGCTTGGAAATCTTGTCCTGGAGCTTGACGAGCTCCAACTCTTTTTTCAGGAGTCCCAGCACCTTTTCCAGCCGTTCGCGCACGTTCAGGGTCTCCAGGACCTCCTGCAATTCGTCGCGGGTGGAACTGGTCATGGAGGCGACAAAATCCGCCAACCGGTCGGGTTCGCTGAAATTGTGGCGCGACAGGAACATTTTGACCTGTTCCTGGTAGAGCGAATCATACTTGAGAATCTCTTTCAGGGTGCTGATCACCGCCAGCATGTACGGCTTGAGGGTGTCGGTATCAAAATGTTCGACCGGCAGGTCATGGTGGGTCACGATGGCCAGGATGGGAGGACCGTCGTCGGCGATGCCGATGATCTCAAAACGGGACAGCCCTTCCGCCAGCAGTTTGATCTGTTTTTCCTGTTCGTTGACCACCGACTCCATGATGCGGGTCACGGTGCCGAACCGGTACAGTTTGTCGGCGACGAACACCTCCTCCCCGTCCTCGGCATGGCTCAGCACAATGCCGAACATTTTGCCAGGGGATTCCAGCGCCATTTTGATGGTGTCATAGTAGGGAGAACCCTCCACCTGGATGGGGGTGAGCATGCCCGGGAAAAAAGGGCGTCCTCCCAGGGGATAGATGACCAGCTCGCCGGGCAGCAGTTTGTGGGCCTGGCCGGCGGCCGACTCCCGGGGGTTGGCATCGGCACGGGACTCCCCGGTCTCCATCGTCGCGGCCAGGGGATCGTCGTCAGGCGCGCCTCCCGCGATCGTCTCCGTGGCGTCACGCAGCGGATCGTCGTCCTGCCCCGTCAAAAAGTCCGGGTCGAGACCGGAAAGATCGGCGGACACAGTCGTGGTCGGCGGGACCGCGTCGGCCGGCGCGTCGGCCCCCCGGCTGACCGGTTGCCCGGCATCCGACACCCCGGCGACCGCTGTTTCAGCACCATCCTGGACCAGCGGCGCCTCTTCTGACGCGGGAAGAAGATCATCGGACATGGACACCATCCTCGAACAATTGCGGAAATCGGGGGGCGCAACCCCCACAGGCCGACACGACGCTCAATCTCCGCGCCTGTCACGCATTGGCACAACCGCCACCCGCTGCCGGCGTGAAAGATTGACCACAACCACAACTGCTGGCCGCATTGGGATTCTTGATCACAAACTGGGAACCGTTGAGGTCTTCCACGTAGTCCACCTCGATCCCCTTGAGAAAGTTCATGGAGGTGGCATCAATCAGCAGTTGGATGCCGTTCTGTTCGATGACGGAGTCCCCCTCATCCTGCTGTTCATCGAAGGTAAAGCCGTACTTGAAACCGGAACATCCCCCGCCGGAAACAAAAATGCGCAGTTTCAGGTCAGGATTGTTCTCCTCCTTGAGGAGGGCATCCAGTTTGTGAGCGGCACTGGTCGTCAAGGTTACAGGCATGGCACCGGGACTCCTTTGGGATACACAACAAAGCGATGAAAAGAGTAAACCTTCATCCTAGCACATTGCGTGGACAATCGCACCCGATAATATGACCACCCTCCCCCTGGTCCACAGCGATACAGACGGCTGACCGTTTGTCAGACCGGTCATGCCCCCCAACCGGGCCCCGGTTGATCTGCCGGGTCAAGCGCGCTATAGTGGCGCAATGCCAGGACGCTGCCCTGGACCCGCAATCCCGACGCAAAGCAGCGTCATCTCCCAGGACAGGGACAAAACGATGGTCAAGGCATCTTTTCAGGTGCACGCATGAGCGAGAGAAACCTGTGGGTCGCTGCGCAGGCAGGCAGACCGCCTGATTCACCTTTCGCCTGGGGGGTGGGACGACGCCTGGCAGTGGTGACCCTGTTGATCGCCGGCCTGTGGCTGGCCGTGGCCGCCGCCCTGGATTGGCCGGGTGCACCCGGATGACCCCGGCCATCCGTCTGGAAAACCTGACGCTGGGTTACGAACGGCATCCAGCGGTACATCACCTGTCCGGCGCCTTTGCGCGGGGTTCGCTCACCGCCGTGGTCGGTCCCAACGGTGCCGGCAAATCCACCCTGCTCAAAGGCATCAAGGGGTTGCTGCGCCCTCTGGAGGGGAGCATCCACCTGGACGGCATGACGGGCAGAGACCTCTCTTTCCTGCCGCAACAGACGGAACTGGAACCGGATTTTCCCATCACCGCGTGGGATGTGGTCCTGATGGGCCACTGGCGACGCACCCACGCCTGGCGCGGGGTCAGTCCATGCCAGGGCCGCCAGGCCCTGGCGGCCCTGGCGGCCGTCGGCCTGGATGGCTTCACCCACCGCACGGTCGCCAGCCTGAGCGGCGGACAACGCCAGCGCCTGCTGTTCGCCCGCCTCCTGGTGGAGGATGCCCCGGTCATCCTCCTGGATGAGCCCTTCGCCGCCATCGATGACCGTACCGTCACCGATCTGTTGCCCATGCTCCATGACTGGCACCAGGAGGGTCGGACGGTCATTGCCGTCCTGCACGATCTGGAGCAGGTGCGCACCCACTTTCCTGCCACCCTCCTGCTGGCCCGTCACGCCCTGGCCTGGGGTGCGACGGCGCAGGTCCTCTCCCCGGACAACTGGCAGCGGGCACGCACCATGAGCGAAGCCTGGGACGAACAGGCCCCCTCCTGCCCCCTCCCCGCCCATCGCCCGTCACAGTCGACCGGAAAGCCGGCATGACCGCCTACGAATATCTGGTGGACCCTTTTGTCCAGTTTGCCTTCATGCGGCGGGCCCTGGTCGCCTGCCTGGCACTGGCCCTGGGCTGCGGACCTGTCGGGGTCCTGCTGATGCTGCGCCGCATGAGCCTCATGGGGGACGCCCTCTCCCACGCCATCCTGCCAGGCGTGGCCGTTGCCTTCCTGGTGGCCGGCTTTTCCCTGCCGGCCATGACCCTGGGCGGCTTTGTCGCCGGCCTGACCGTGGCCGTCCTCGCCGGCACCATGTCCCGCCTGACCCTGCTGAAAGAGGATGCCAGTTTCGCTGCCTTCCAGTTGATGTCGCTGGCCACCGGCGTGCTGATCGTCTCCACCCGGGGCGGCAACGTGGATCTGCTCCATGTGCTGTTCGGTTCGGTGCTGGCCGTGGACGACCAGGCCCTGCTGCTGTCAGCCACCATCACCTCCATCTCACTGGTCGTGCTGGCCATCATCTACCGTCCCCTGGTCATCGACAGCTTCGACCCCGGTTATCTGCGGGGCCTGCACGGACGGCCCGGCCTGTGGCAAACCCTCTTTCTGGCCCTGGTGACCATGGATCTGGTGGCCGGCTTTCACACCCTGGGGGCCATGATGGCGGTGGGCATGATGATGCTGCCCGCCATTGCCGCCCGTTTCTGGGCCCGCACCGTCTGGTCCCTGATGGCCGTGGCCATTCTGCTCGCCCTGTTGGCCGGCCTGGCCGGTCTGGTGATCTCCTTTCACCACCATCTGCCCTCCGGACCGGCCATCATCCTGACCGCAGGCCTGATCCACCTGTTTTCGCTTACCTTCGGTCCCCTGGGAGTGCTCCGTACCCGGTTCGGCCTGGTGGGACCGCACCGTCAAGGGTGATATCATGTCCAGACAATACAATCGAACCGGCAGACGACCGGGCTGGCTGCTCCTGTCATGGTTCTGGTCGCTGTTTTTGTGGACGCCGGCCACCGCCCGGGAACCGCCCCCCATCCGGGTGGTGACCAGTTTCAGCATTCTGGCCGATCTGGTACAACAGGTGGGCGGCCAGGCGGTCACGGTCAAAAGCCTGGTCGGCCCGGACGGGGACGCCCATGTCTATGAACCGCTGCCGGCCGATGCCATCGCCCTGCGGGATGCATCGATGTGCGTGATCAACGGCCTGGGTTTTGAGGGGTGGATCGAGCGGTTGATCAAGGCATCCGCTTTCAAGGGCGTACTGGTGACCGCCAGCACCGGCATTCACCCCCTGCCACTGCATGGCCGACCCGGGGATGGCCATGGCCAGGCAGGTGAAACGGTGGACCCCCACGCCTGGCATGATCTGGCCAATGTGCCCGTTTACATTGCCCGGATTGCCGAGGGACTGACACGCATCGATCCCACCCGGGCCGACCTGTTTCAAAACAATGCTCACCGCTATGGTCAGGCGGTCCAGGCACTGGATCAATGGATCAGGGAGACCTTGGCCGCCATCCCGACGGCACGGCGCAAGGTCATCAGCAGTCACAATGCCTTCGGGTATTTCACCCGGGCCTATGGCATTGCCTTCCTGGCCCCGGTAGGCGTCAGCAGCGATGCCGAGCCGTCCGCCGGTCAGGTGGCCCGCTTGATCAGCCAGATCAAACAGGAGAAGATCAAAGCCATTTTTCTGGAAAACATGAGCAACCCCCGGCTGGCACGTCAACTGATCAAGGAATCGGGCGCGGTGCTGGGAGGCACGCTCTACACCGATGCCCTCTCGACCGCCGAGGGTCCGGCCCCTTCCTTCCTGGCCATGGTCCGCCACAACGTGATGCTGTTGCGCAAAGCGATGGCCGACCCGTGAGCGGGCCATTGCATGACAGCGCCCGGTCTGCTACCTTCCAGGGTCTCTGTTCACTGCCAACCTCTCTCGGAACCGGTTGAACCGTCGGGAAATGTGATCCATGAACGTCGATTGGCATGAAGCGCTGGTGCCCAGGTGGGGCACGCTCTTTTCCTCTGACTTGCGCAACCATTTCGTGCTGGTCAGGGAAGGGGATGCCACAACAGAGAGCGTGGCGACACCGGCAGAACCGGAGCAGGTCGGCACGCCGGAGACCGCCGCCTCTGCTGCATCGGCGACTCCGCCAACCGCAGGACCGCCGCCGGCACCCGACTTGGCCATCGTGCGACTGGCGGCCGAACAGGGGGACGCCAGGGCCCAACACTATCTGGGCGCTCTGTATGCCTCCGGCACAGGGGGAGTCGCCCAGGACAGCCAGGCCGCCGCAGTCTGCTATCTCAAGGCAGCCGAACAGGGATTGGCCATCGCCCAAAACAACCTGGGATTCCTGTATGCGACAGGTCAGGGCGTGGCAGCGGATTATGTGGCAGCCTATATGTGGATACATCTGGCCATGGCCAACGGCTACGCGGAGGCCACCCGAAACCTGGCCATTCTCTCCAAGCATATGACACCGGCACAAATCGAACAGGGACGGCAGCGGGCTGACGAGTGGGTGGCACAGCGGGCCCGCACGTGAACGCCGCACCCACCATCAACCAAACCCGAACCATCACCAGGCAACGCAAGGATACCTGACAGGACAATGGAAACCATCTTGTGGCTCAAGCTGTTGTTGATTCTTTTCCTCATACTGGGCAACGCCTACTTTGTCGGGGCCGAGGTGGCCATCACCGGCGCCCGGCGCAGCAAAATCCAGCAATTGGCCGAACAAGGCAACCGGTCGGCAGCCCGGGTGCAAAAGCTGCATCAGGAACCGGAACGCTTTTATTCCGTCACCCAGATCGGCATCACCCTGGTCTCATTGGCCCTGGGCGCCATCGGCATGGATACACTGGACCAGATCCTGGCACCGGGTGTTGTCGCCCTGCTGTCCGTTGTCATCGACAAAGGTCAGGGGTTGATGGATGTGGCCCACATCACCTCCTATCTGATCGCTTTCGCCATCATCTCCTTCCTGCATGTGGTGGGAGGTGAGCTGGCTCCCAAAATTCTGGCGTTTCACAAGGCAGAACCGCTGGCCATGGCGGTGGCCTGGTCGGTGGATGTCCAGTACACCCTCTGGACACCGGTCATCTGGGCCATGAAACATGCCTCCAATTTTTTGCTGTGGTGCGTCGGACAGGGCGGTCTGGTGGGCTCCCATGGGGAGCATTTCAACATGACCCAGGAGGAGATCCGGACCATCATCACCGCCAGCGAGGATGCCGGCATTTTTAACCCCGAAGACTCCAAGATGATTCACAGCGTCATGAATTTTGGCGGGCGCTCCGTGCGGTCGGCCATGGTGCCCAGGACCGACATCCTGGCCTTCACCAAGGAAACCACCCTGGCCGAGGCACTGGTTCAGTTTCGCAACATGCCCCATGCCCGCTATCCGGTCTATGAAAACAACCTGGACCATATTGTCGGGTATGTGGCCATCAAGGAGTTTCTCAGCGTCCTGGCCGGTTCCAAGGATGCCAGTGAAATGGAACATCCCATCGGTCAGTACATGAACCCGATTTATGTCATTCCCAACAGCAAGATGATGAGCGATCTGCTCAAGGAGTTCCGGGCCTCCCGCCATCACATGGCGGTGGTGGTGGACGAGTATGGCGGCACCGAGGGGATCATCACCCTGGAGGATATCCTGGAGGAGATCGTGGGGGAATATGACGACGAGTTCACCACCCCCACCCGTCGTCTCAAAAAGCTGGGCGAGGGGGTGTATCTTGTCGATGCCTCCATGCGAATGCTGGACCTGGAACCGCTGATTCACTATGCGTTTCCCGGCAATACGGATTTTGTCACCATCGGCGGCCTGATCTATCACACACTGGGGCGGATTCCCAGGGATGGCGAAACCATCGCCATCCCGTCGGCCGAACTGACAGTCAAGAGCATGGACAACCACCGCATCACCGAAATCCAGTTTCGCCATCTGACCGACGCGGCAGTGCCCGCAGAGGTCACCACCGGGGAACAGACGACCGGGACCGCCTAGTGGGACGGTGGGACGACAGAGCTGATTTGACGGGTGCAAGCTGTTCCAGAATCGCCAGCTTGCCTGCGGCGCATGCCGACAACGCCGCAGCAAAAAGCGGCTGCGGCTTCTTTGAAAAACAACGGCAACAGCAACGGCAAAGTCCCAGGGCGCTGCCCTGGACCCGCCAGGGGGGTGACCCCCCTGGAC
>JAMOAX010000114.1:0-9390 GCA_039908555.1 Magnetococcus sp. DMHC-8 | reverse complement strand
ACTGACCAGCGGTGGCCACCTCGTGATGATGAAACTCGATGACGATACCCATCTCTTCCATCATCAATGCCATTTCGGAGCGGAGATCCTGGAAGGAGTCCACCGGTGGCACGGGGAAATAACCGCCCTTGATGCCGGGTCGATGGCCGGTATTGCCTTCTTCGTAATCGGTATCGCTGTTCCAGCTGCCCTCTTCCGAGTCGATGAAAGACATGACGCTGTTGATGCTGACCTTGTAGCGCACCGAGTCAAAGATAAAAAATTCCGCTTCCGGTCCGCAATAGCAGGTATCGGCCAGGCCGCTGAATTGAAGGTAGGCGCCAGCCCGTTTGGCCACCGCCCGGGGGTCACGGCTGTAGCCTTCTCCCGTGAAGGGGTCCACCACATCACAGATCAGGATCAGGGTGGTGACCTCGGTAAAGGGGTCCAGGACGGCCGTGGTCGGGTCCGGCTTGAAGACCATGTCCGACTGGTGAATTTCGCACCAACCGGCGATGGAGGAACCATCAAAGCCAAAACCGCTCTCAAAAACCTCCTCGGTCAACCGTCGGGCCGGGGCGGTTATGTGCTGCCATTTGCCGTGAAAGTCGGTAAACCGAAAATCCACAAACTTGACATCGTGTTCTTCAACCATGGCCAAAGCCTTGCGAATCGCATCTTGGTCAGACATGCCGGGTTCCTCTTCAGGTGGAAAGATGAGTTGGTAAAAAATAATTCACAGATTGTAGCCTTTTTCGTCGTGGAATACCAAGTCCAATCCTTCGGTCTCCTCTTCTGCGGAGACTCTCAGGCCGATGGTGGCATCAATTCCCTTGAAAATCAGGTAAGTGAATACGCCGCTCCAGAGCATGGTGGCGACCACTCCGATGAGTTGCACGTCCATCTGGGCGGCCATGCCTCCCCCGGAGGGGTAGCCCAGGCCGCCCAGCAGTGGGGAGGCCAGCAGACCGGTCAGCAGGGTGCCCAACACGCCGCCCACCCCGTGCACCGGCGAGACATCCAGGGAGTCGTCGATAAAAAATTTCCGTTTGACCAGTTGGGTGGCCTGATAGCAGACCAGCCCGGCCAGCAGGCCGATGATCAATGCGCCGATGGGGGTAATGAAGCCGGAGGCGGGGGTCACGGTGCCCAGTCCGGCCACCATGCCGGTCACGATGCCCAGGATGCTGGGTTTGCCATGACGCAGCCATTCCATGGCCATCCAGGCCAGGGACCCCGCAGCGGCTGCCATGTGGGTGACCAGCATGGCCATGCCGGCGGCACCGTTGGCGGCCAGGGCGCTGCCGGCGTTGAAACCGAACCAGCCCACCCAGAGCATGGCGGCGCCGGTGAAGACCATGGTCATGTTGTGCGGCATCATGAGGGTGTGGGGAAAGCCCCGGCGTTTGCCGAGCAGCAGGGCGGCCACCAGGGCTGCCATGCCTGCGTTGATGTGGACCACAGAGCCGCCGGCAAAATCCATGAAGCCCATCTTGGCCAGCCAACCGCCGCCCCAGACCCAGTGGCAGATTGGGGCATAGACCAGGATCACCCACAGGGTTGCAAACCAGAGCACGGCGGAAAACTTGATCCGTTCGGCAAAGCCCCCGATCACCAGGGTGGGGGTTATGATGGCAAAAGTCATCTGGAAGGAGGAGAAGACCGTCTCGGGAATGCCATTGCTGACCGCGTCCACGCCCATGCCCAGGAGCAGGCTTTTTTCCAGGCCGCCGATCCAGTTTTGCATCGCCCCCCCGTTGCCGAAGGCCAGGCTGTAGACAAACCCGAACCAGAGTATCGAGACCAGACAGGTGATGGCGAAACATTGCATGAAGATGGAAAGGACGTTCTTGGTGCGGACGATGCCGCCATAGAACAGTGCCAATCCGGGCAGGGTCATGAACAGCACCAGGGCGGTCGAGGTGAGCATCCAGGCCGTATTGGCCATGTTCACACTCTCTTCGGCACCCCATGTCGTGGCCGGGGTCAGCAAGGTCAACAGCAGCAATCGATAGTTCATGGATGCCTCATCAGTCCGTATGCCGTGGTGCGGCAGGGAGCAGCCTGCCGTGGGTGGCCACCGCCCGCCCGGCATACGTTAAACAAAAATCGCGCCACACTGTGAACATGTTGTTTGTGATGTGTTTTATTGCCAACCGTCCGGTCTTTCTGTCCCGCAGTCTGCCTGGGTATGCCTAAAAAACGGGCATTCTGCACCTTTTGTGGGCAGGTGCAGCTATGGCGTTGTGCAGGTGTGGGGTTTTGGCAGGCGTATCGCCCGGTGGGCCGGTTCAAGGGCTCTTGCCAAGGTTGGGCGGGAGCGTTTATAGTGCGCCTGGACGACAGTGCACTTATTTGCTGGGGGACAGTCATGCCGGAAACAATGATTGAAATAGCCGACCTGACCCGAATGTATGGTCCGACCAAGGCGCTGGACGCAATCGGTTTTCAGGTGCAGCGCGGCGAGGTCATGGGCTTTCTGGGGCCCAACGGGGCGGGAAAGACCACCGCCATGCGCATTCTGGCGGGCATTCTGGCGCCCACCGAGGGCAGCGTGTCCGTGGCGGGTCTGGACATGATTGCCGATCCGGTGGCGGCGCGGGCCAAGATCGGCTTTCTGCCCGAGTCGCCGCCCATTTACGACGAGATGACCGTGCGGGAGTATTTGACCTATCTGGCGGCGTTGCGCCGGGTGGATTGCGCCAGGCGGCGGGCGACGGTGGCGCACACCATGGAGCGGTGCGGGTTGAGCCATGTGGCGGACCGTCTGTTGCGCAATCTGTCCAAGGGATACCGGCAACGGGCGGGGATTGCCCAGGCCATCGTTCACTCGCCCGAGGTGGTCATTCTGGATGAGCCCACCGTTGGTCTGGACCCGATTCAGATTCGGGAGATCCGGCAACTGATCCGGGAGTTGGGGGGTGAGCATTCGGTGTTGCTCTCGACCCACATCCTGCCGGAGGTGCGCATGACCTGCAACCGGGTGGCCGTCATCAACCAGGGTCGCATTGTGGCCAATGACACCCTGGAGGGGCTGGAACAGAAGGCCACCGGGGTCGGCGCCTTTTTCATGCGCTGGAACCGTGCACCCGACGTCGAAACCCTGTTGCGGGTGCCCGGGGTGGCGCGCGTCAGGGAGAGGGAGGGGGGGTGGACGATCACGCCGGCCTCGGATATCGATCCCGTTCCCGCTCTGGTGCACCACTCGGCCACCCAGGGGTGGGACTTGCGGGAGCTGGTGCCGGCTGGTGAATCTCTTGAGGAGATCTTTTTGAACCTGACCACACGTGAAGAGGATGCGGAGGCCGTGTCTGTCGCGACCGGGGAGGTGTCGTCATGAGAGTGTTGTTTACCATCGCCCTGCGTGAATTGCGCAATATGTTTCTGTCGCCCCTGGCCTGGACGCTGCTGGCGGTCCTGTTTGCCGTCACTTCCTACATGTTCATGGCGGCTGTCTTCAACTATCAAGTCAAACAGGTCCAGTTTCAGACCTTTGGCGAGATGGGCAAACTCTCCCTGACGGACTGGACCGTGGCCCCCATGCTGGGCAATGCCGCCGTTTTGTTGCTGCTGCTCATGCCCATGCTGACCATGCGTCTGTTTGCCGAGGAAAAACGGCGTGGCACCTGGGCGGCCATTGCCTCTTCGCCATTGTCGCCCATGCAGATCATTCTGGGTAAATATCTGGGGTTGATGCTGTTTCTGGCGATCACGGTCGGTTTGCTGGCCATGCCGCCGCTGTTGCTGTTTTTCTTTGGCAAGCCGGATCTGGGGCAGTTGCTCTCGGGACTGAGCGGGCTGTTTTTGTTGGCCTCGTCTTTTGGTGCGGTGGGGTTGGCCGCTTCCAGTGCCACCGACAATCCCATGGTGGCGGCCCTGTCTGCTTTTGGCACGCTGCTGCTGTTGTGGATTGCCTCCTGGATGGGAGATTCGGGGGGGAGCGGGGTGGCCGCCGTGCTGACCTATCTTTCTCTCACCGGCCATTATCAAAACTTCCTGACTGGCGTGGTGAACAGTACGGATCTGATCTATTTCCTGTTGCTGACGGCGGTTGGGTTGTTGTTTGCGCGGCAACGGCTCATGGCAGAACGCATTCGTGGTTGAGGGGACAGACGATGAAAATGAACCGCGCCACACGCAGCCATCTGCGTTTGCAAAGTGCCTCGACGGGGCTGATCCTGTTGCTTATGCTGGTCCTGCTGGCCTATGCCAGCCACCGCTATCCTGTCCGTTGGGACTGGACGGCCACCCACCGGCATTCACTGGCGGAACAGTCGGTCAAGGCGGTCAGGGCCTTTCCCAAGGGTCTCAACGCCACCGTCTATGTGCAGGAGCAGGGTGAGCAGCGTACCCAGTTGACGACCCTGCTGGAAAAATACCGGGCGGCCAATCCGGAGTTGACGGTACGGTTTATCGATCCCGATCTGGACCCGGCGGCGGCCCGTCAGGCGGATGTGGCCATGTATGGCACGATTGTGCTGCGGGCTGCCGACAAGACGGAGAAGGTGACGGAGTCGACCGAGGAGTCCCTGACCAACGCCCTGATCCGTCTGGCCAAGGGTGGCGTCAAGACGGTGCGTTTTGTCAGTGGTCATGGGGAGCATCACATTCCGGACCGGGCGGACCCGACGCCCGACAAGTCTGCTCGTCCTGGTCAGGACCGCATGGCCTATACCAAGGCGGTGGCCTTGCTCAAGGGCGAGGGGTATCAAGTGGCGCCCCTCAATCTGGCTGAGGTGGAGCAGGTGCCTGACGGGACCGTGGCCGTGGTGCTGGCCGGTCCCCGCACGCCCCTGTTGCCGGTGGAGGTGGAGCGGTTGCAAACCTGGTGGGAGGCTGGCGGACGACTGCTCCTCATGAGCGACCCCAACACCCAGACCGGTCTGGAGGGGCTGTTGAAATCCCACGGGATCACCCTGCTGGATGGTATTGTCGTCGATCCGGTGGCCCGTCTGTTTGGCGGTGGGATCACGACGCCGCTGGTCAATCAGTATGATGGCGACCATCCGATCACCAGTACCCTGCAGGCCGCCTCGTTTTTTCCGGAGGCCCGCGGGGTACGCCTGGAGGATTCGCCTGCTGACGGGGGGGTCGACCGTGGCAAACCCCCGGCCCATCCCACGGTGGTCCGGTTGTTGTCCGGTGCGGAACGGGGCTGGCTGAAGGTGGACTCTCCGCTGGCCGGGGCCCGCTCTGCCGGCGGGGAGCCTCTGGATGCCGGTGCGCTGGAATTCAATGCCGGCACCGACCAGAAGGGACCGATCCTGCTCGGGGTGACGGTCCAGAAGGAGAAAAAGCGCATGGTGGTGGTGGGCAACTCCAACTTTGCCGCCGATGCCTACGTGGGCTTTTCCGGCAATACGGACCTGTTTCTCAACATGGTGCGCTGGCTGGCCGAGGATGAAAATTTTATTGCCATCAAACCCAGGGAGGTGACGGACTCCGGCCTGGTGTTGTCCCAGCACAGCGGGGTGTTGCTGTTTGCGGGGCTGGTGTTTGTGGTGCCCCTGGTGCTCCTGGTGACCGGTTTTACCATCTGGAGGAGACGGAAGCTGCAATGAGACGGGTGTCGTACGGTATCGTTCGGAGGTTCAATACGGGGGTTGCATGGCAGACACGTCATCCATAAGCAGGGGGTGGAGAGTCAATCTGCTCCTGTTGTTGATCCTGGTGACCGCTGCGGCGTCGTTGTGGTGGTTGGAGTATCGGGATGCCCGGCGGGTGCAGGAGGAAAAAGCGGCACGGACCATCGGGACCATCCAGTCCAAATCGGTGGTGCGGCTGCAATTCTGGCGGCCGGCGGCGAACCAGGGCAAGGAGGGGAGCATGGTGACCATTCTCCCCCGGGAGGCCGGTGCGGCAGGCCAGGGGGGCTCTGCCGGCCGTTGGCAGGTGGTGACCCCGGACAAGGTGCGCACCAATGATGCCTCGGTGGAGCAGTTGCTGGCGGTGCTGGGGGAGAGTTACGATCAGAAGGTGACGGACCAGGTTGCCCAGCCTGCCCAGTTTGGTCTGGATCGGCCCGCTGCGGTGATGACCGTGCATGGCGAGGGCGGACAGGTGCTGCAGCTGAGTGTCGGTCAGAGTGCGCCGGCCAGCAAAAAGCGCTATCTCCAGATCGGTGTGGACGGACCGGTCGTGCTGGTCGCTCCCAAGGCGGTGGCCGGTCTGCTGCAAAGCCCTGACGATTTGCGCGACAAGCGGTTGTTTGCCCGTTCGGGGGTTCAAAGCGTCCGGCGTGTCGTTCGTCAGCGTCCCAACGAACAGGTGGTGTTGACCAGGGGGGAGGACAAGCGCTGGCAGTTGTCGGAACCGTTGGTCGATCTGGCGGCGGCGAACCGGGTGGAGGGTTGGCTGAACCTCCTGCTGCAGGCCCAGGGGACCGGTTTTGTGGCGCTCAAGGCCGAGGACTCTCTCCCGGCGCAGGGGCCGGATTGGACTGTGACCGTGGAGAGTGAGGAGGGCAGGGAGGCGGTACGCCTGCAACGCAAGGATGCCAAGCTGCTGGCGTGGCGGGAGGGTGAGCCGGATGCCCTGGTGCTGGAGCCGTATTTGACGGAGGAACTGGACAAGTCGGCCATGGAGCTGGTGGCGTTGCAACCGTTGGGGGTGCAGGGCATGCCCGTCAAGCTGCAGATCACCCACCAGGGCCGGACCTTGACCACGGCCAAACAGGATGGCCAGTGGCCCAAGCCGGTCTGGATGGGGGTGGAGGAGGTGTTGACGCGGGATGCTTGGCGGGGTGTCAAGCCCAGGCCCCATGGCGAGCCCTGGCTGACGATCATCGCCTTTCAGGAGAAGGAGCAGTGGGTCATTCCGTTCTGGAAGGAGGGTGAGACCCTGATTCTGGCCCCGCCCAACCGGCCACTGGAGTTGGAGTTGACCCATTACCAGGCGGAGGCGTTCAAGGATACCATCAAGGCCCTGTTTTCGGCCGAGTGAATGTGGCAGGTGGCCGGATGGCCGAGGCATGGGGCAGGGGCAATGGATGAGACGGTGGAGAGATGGCCGGACCGGGCCGGGGAGGTGTCCGGTCTTTCTTGGGACCCCATCGTTCGGCATCTGTGCGGTTGTCTGCCCGGTTTGTTGGCCATCCATGCCTTCGGCAGCCGTGTGACCGGTGAGGCCGGGCCGGCGAGTGATCTGGACCTGGCGGTGCTGGTGGAGGGCAAGGCCGATCCTGTCGCGTTGTGGGGAATGGCAAACCAACTGGCCGACCAGGTGGGTTGCCCGGTGGATCTGCTGGATCTGCGGGCTGCCAGCACGGTCATGCAGTACCGGATCATCTCCACGGGTACCCGGATCTGGGACAGGGATGGCCGGGCGGCCTTGTACGAAAGTTTTATCCTCAGTGCCAAGACCGCCCTGGATGAGGCGCGGGGTCCATTGCTGGCGCGCATTCAGCGGGAGGGTACCATCCATGGTCGATGATGTATTGCTCAACAAGGCAGCCATCATTGAGCGGTGTGTGGCCCGCGCCCGGGAGGAGTATCACAAGGGACCGGACACCTTTGCCGCCGACCACACCCGCCAGGATGCCGCCATTCTCAACATACAGCGTGCCTGCGAAGCGGCCCTGGACATGGGCCAGCATGTAATCCACCGGGAGCGGTTGGGGGTTCCCCAGGGGGCGCGGCATGTCTTTGACCTGCTGGTGCAGGGTGGCTGGATCGATGCGGCCCTGGCAGCAGGATTGAAAGCCATGGTGGGATTTCGCAACATTGCCGTTCACGATTATCAGGCCCTGCTGTTGCCGGTGACCGTAGCCATCATCACCCGTCACCTGGACGAGCTGCTGGACTATGCGCAGTGCGTTGTGCGGCGGCAGGATGGATTGCTGTCGGGGTGATGACGGTGCCGGTCCATGCCCGGGGGGCTCCGGGAGCCACATGGGCTCCCGGAGCGATCCAGGAGGGACTTTTGGTTATGCGGTGCCCATGGTTTCCGTCATCAAATCCACCTGGGTGGTCGTCTCGGCCTGCTGGGCGATCAGACTCTCCTCGGTGGGAAAGCGGGCCAGCATGTCGGACAGACCTTCCAGCAACTGGCTGTGGGAGGAGGTGAAACCGTCCATCTGCTGCCGGAGGGAGGCGTTTTCCAGCTCCAGGGCGGTGATGCGCTGTTCCCGATGGGCCACGATCTCCTGCAGGGCCGTCACCTTGTTTTTCAGGGTGATGATGGTGGCGGCCATGCCGTTCAGGCGGGTTTCCAACTGGGCCAGGGGATTGATGCTGACCGGGGTGGCAACGGGGGCCGCAGCGGCAGGTATGAGGGCAGCGAAGGCCACCTGCTCGTGATGCAGAGAGGAGGGGGTCTGTTGCTCGGCAAGATTCATCTGGGATCTCCTTGGTGTATCGTCTAATGGAATGGTGCAGTCGCCGCACGGGCGTTGCAGGAGGTTGACGCAAGTTTGAGACCAGATTAACGCAATCCGCACAACAGGGCGGCGGGGCAGGCCGGCGGCGGTGCGGCGGGCAGACAGGGGGCCGCAGCGCACCCCGGCGGCGGGGGGCAGGCGGGTGTCAACGACGGCTGTTTGACACCGGTCGGCGGGGTGTCACGGGGCGCCGTCAAGATTCCGGATCGACCGGATCAGCTCCCGCACCTGCTCTGCCTCATCTTCCTTCTGAAGCAACCGGAATGCTGCCTCGGATTGTTCCAGCGCGGCCACGGCCTCCTGTCGTTTGTTCATGGCGGCCAGGAGTTGGCCTAGGAGGGCGCCCACGGCCGCCACGCCATCCGCCCGGCCTGTCTGCACGGCCATGGCAAAAGACTGCCCAAGCTGGTTCAGAATGGTCTGCCAGTCGGCCGGGTCAGTGGGTTCCGTGGCCATGCGCAGGCGGGCCAGGTCGAACAGCGTGCTGGCATGGCTGTCTACATCGCCCATCTGCTGAGCCACGGTGAGGCGCTCCTCCTGGAGGCGCATGGCCTCGTCCGGTTGTCCTTGCTGGAAGAGGATGTTGGCGATTTTGCCCAGGGTGACGGCGCGTTCGCGGATGTCGCCCAGTTGGCTGTAGACCGGCAACTCTTCGTCGCGACGGATGCGCATGGCCTCCTCCAGTTGTCCTTGCTGGAAGAGGATGTCGGCGATTGCACCCAGGGTGACGGCGCGGGAGCGGATGTCGCCCAGTTGGTTGTAGACCGGCAACTCTTCCTCGCGCCGGATGCGCATGGCTTCCTCTAGTTGTCCCTGCTGGAAGAGGATGTTGGCGATTTTGCCCAGGGTGACGGCGCGTTCGCGGATGTCGCCCAGTTGGTTGTAGACCGGCAATTGTTCCTCGCGCCGGATGCGCATGGCCTCCTCCAGTTGTCCTTGCTGGAAGAGGATGTCGGCGATTTTGCCCAGGGTGACGGCGCGTGAGCGGATGTCGCCCAGTTGGTTGTAGACCGGCAATTGTTCCTCGCGCCGGA
>JAMOAX010000113.1:0-9394 GCA_039908555.1 Magnetococcus sp. DMHC-8 | reverse complement strand
CAAAAACGATTGCGGGTCCAGGGGGGTCACCCCTGGACCCGCAATCGTTTTTGACAAGTCATGTCATGGCAGCAAGGGCCGGCTCTTCAGGGCGACCACGGGCAGATCGTCCAGCCGTTCGGCGGGCGCCTCCACCGCCAGGCCGGCGCGCTTCTGCCAGTACCGCTCCATGGCATCAATGATGGCCGTGTCAAACTTTTTGCCAGCCCCCTGTCGCAAAATCAACAACGCCTCCTCCGCCGCCATGCGCCGCCGGTAGTGACGGTCCGCCGTCAGGGCCTCAAAAATGTCGGCCACCGTAATGATCTTGGCCAAAAACGGAATATACCGGTTCAACAAGCCCGTCCCATACCCGGAACCGTCCATGTATTCATGATGCGAGGCGGCAATCTCCGGGACATGCCGATACTTGCGGGAAAAACGCATCTTTCTCAGGATTTCCTGCGTGTAGGCCACATGCTTCTTGACCTGGTCATACTCGCCGCCCGTCAACGGACCGGCCTTTTTCAGGATGACATCCGCCACGCCCAGTTTGCCATAATCATGCAAAAAACCGGCAACCCGCACCACATCCACATCATCGTTCGCCAGCCCCATCTCCCGGGCAATACCACAGGCATACTCACTGACCAACTGGGAGTGCCCGGCGGTCAAGGGGTCCTTGGCATCGATGGAGGCGGCCATCACCTCAATGAAACTGTGAAACTGCGTCTCGTGTTCCTGGAACAGAATGGCGTTTTCCATGGCGGTGGAGGCAACGGCCGCCAGGGCATGGAGCGTATCCACCTCGGCCTGGGTGAAGGTCGTGCCATCCTTCTTGTTGATGATCTCCACCACGCCCAGCGGCTCACCATGGCTGGACCGCAGTGGCACCGCCACGATACTCCGGGTGCGATAACCGGTCTTCTGGTCGGTCTCCGGATTGAAAAATTCGCTCTGATAGGCATCGTCGATCACCAGGGAGTGCCCGGTAAACACCACCCAGCCTGCAATGCCCAGATTGACCCGCACCCCGATGGCCGGTTTGCCCGCCATCCCGGTGGCATACAGCGAATAGAGCACCCCCTGCGCCGTGTCCAGCACAAAAAAGCTGCCCCGTTCACACTCCAGCTCCCGCACCCAGCGGTCCACCAGGTGTCCGGCCCGTGTCGCGTCCAGGGTCAGAAAAAAATCCCGGGAGGAGATGGCCCGCACCTCCCGGGCCAGGTACTCTTCATCATCCTGGGTAAAACAACCCTCCTGTTTGTTCAACAGTTGGACCGCCCCCAGCACCCCGCCCTGCCCGTCCGTGACGGGTGCCACCAGCACCGTCTCGGTCTTGAAACCGGTGACATTGTCCACCTCCCGGTTGAAAAAAGGGACATTGTAAGCATCGATGACATTGATGATCTCCTTGCGGAGAAAGGCCAGACCGACAATGCCCATCTTCAGTTCCAGCCGTATCTCCCCCGACATGCCCAGGGCGGACTGGGAATACAACTGCATCCGGTCCCAGTCCAGAAAAAACAGTGCGGCCCGGTCGGCAGCGCACAACTCCGCCGCCGCCTGGGCGATCAACGCCGGCAGGTGCGCCACCTCCCGGGTGGACCCCAGCTGCAACTGGATCTCCAGAAATCGCCTGCTGACGGGATCAAGCAACATGACCACACTCCCTGTTCGGTTCGGACCGTCGCCGGGACAAGAGGAACAAGAGCAACACGCCCTAACGAGCCGGCTCGATCTCCGTGATCGTAAAACTGCCCTGGTCGGACCGGGCGATGGTGAACCGGACCGGCTGAACCGGCTTCAGCACAGCCAGATCGGCCCCCCTGGCAACCGCAAAATCCATGCGCATCGCCGGCCATTTGAACTCCGGCACGGCGGGATGGTCAATGTTCACGGTCCGTTTTTGTACATCCACCGCATGCAGGGTGCCGGTCACCCGGGCGAGGCCGGCCGCCTGGGAAGAGGCGTGCTCATGTTCCGGACCGGCAGAGGCCACCCCACCGGTCAACCACACCACTGCGGCCAGCGCCATCATGCGAATGAATGGTTTCATCTGTCACTCCTGTCGATTGGGGTAAATGGTGCAGGGTAAACATATTACGTGGTTGTTGGCAATATGTATCGAAAAAAATCAGGACCAATCCACGCCCGATGCACCGGCCAGTCGTTCCCGGTGCTCATGCCTGCTCGTTGTGTTGTGCCAGAGGGTGCGCTATCCTCTCCACAGACGGAGGAGACCCTCCGGCGACGGGGGAGAGGATACACCATGCATCACCTGCTGCAACAACAGTGCAAACAGGCGTTTGGTCTGGCGGCAAAGACCGATCCGGACGCTTTGCCGGCCTACTGCTCCACCGTGGCAGACCGGACAGAAGGACCCGACGGGTCGATGCTGCAGACCCTGCTGCAGCATGTCAGTGCCACATACGAACAGTATGATCGGGACCTGGCAGCATGCAACCAGGCGGCCATGGCCAAAATGCTGCGACAGCAGGAGCAGACCCAACAAGAGTTGACAAATGTGCTGACCGATCTGACGGCCCGTCAGGCCGTGGAACAGGCCCTGCTGGACGCCAGGGAACTGGCGGCCCAGGCCACCCGGCTGAAAGGGGATTTTCTGGCCAACATGAGCCACGAAATTCGCACCCCGATGAATGCCATCATGGGCATGAGTCACCTGGTATTGCAGACCAATCTGACGGATAAACAGCGGGATTATCTGCACAAGATCCAGGTGGCCGCCCGCAATCTGCTGGGTATTCTCAACGATATTCTGGATTTTTCCACGATGGCATCCGGCCGGTTGACGGTGGAAAACCGAGAGTTCCGGCTGGACAGGCTGCTGAACCATCTGGTCGGCGCGGTGGGCGCCAAGGCCCAGGAAAAAGGTCTGGAGATGCACTTTTCCTGTCCAGACACGGTGCCGCGCCGGCTGCTGGGTGACCCGACCCGCCTCAGACAGGTGTTGGGCAACCTGACCGACAATGCCGTCAAATTTACCAAACAGGGCTCGATTGCCATCAGCGTGGCCCAAACCGGCACAACCGAACAACAGGTTCAGCTCAGTTTTGCCGTCCAGGATACCGGCATCGGGGTGACCGAAGCCCAGCGGGCCAAACTGTTTCAGGCCTTCATCCAGGTCGATGCGTCCACCACCCGCAAATATGGCGGCACGGGGCTGGGCCTCTCCCTGTGCAAGCGGCTGGTCTCATTGATGGGGGGTGACATTCAGGTGGAGAGCCAGCCGGGACACGGCAGCACCTTTCGTTTTACCGCCTGGTTCGGACGCACCGTGCAAAGCGACACCGGTGACGACCCCGGCCCGCCAGCCAACGGGTGCGATGCCGTGACGGACAGCCGGCCCTCGGCACCGGCCAGCCTGGACATGGCAACCGGTCTGCGTCAGGTGGACGGCAACCAGGCATTGTTCGACCGGTTGTTGAGAGATTTTTACCGGGATTACCAGCATAGTGTCCCCCACCTGCAAACCCTGCTGGCAGACGATGACCGGCCAGCCCTGCAGCGTCTGGCCCATACCCTCAAGGGAGTGGCAGGCACCATGGGGGCGATCCCGCTCCAGCAGGCAGCCCGCTGTCTGGAAACCGCCCTGCAGGAAGGACGACCGGAGATTCCGCTCCTGGTGGAAAATCTGGCAACCCCCTTGACCCGCCTGCTGCATGAGCTGGCCCCCCTGGCACACCCGGTCTCTCCCGGGCCGGCGGCCGCAGTCACGACAACCGGGGCGGTCGCCATGGATATGGCCAGTCTGACGCCCCGGTTCCAGGAGTTGGCCCGGTTGTTGCGGGCCGGCCACTCCAAGTGCACCACGAAAGTGGCGGAACTGCGTGCACAAATGGGTGACACGGCCCATCTGCCACTGGCCGAAGTGGCGTCCTGCATCGAGGAATACGAATTTGAAGCAGCGCTGGACTGCCTGTCCGACTGGGCAAACCGGCTGCACATCCCGCTCCAATAAGGAGAGCAACCGATGGAAGAAAAACAGGCAACCCTCCTGATCGTCGATGACGAACGGTTCAATCTCCATGTCCTGAAAGACCTGCTGGAACCGCACTATGACCTGCTGCTGGCCAAGAACGGGCAGCAGGCCCTGCAACGGGTTGCCTCGTCCACACCACCCGATCTGGTTTTGCTGGATATCATGATGCCCGACATGGACGGCTATCAGGTCCTGCAGCACCTGCAGGCCAATCCTGCCACACGCGAGATCCCGGTCATTTTTGTGACCGCCATGGGTGAGGTGGCGGACGAAGCCAGGGGACTGGCGCTGGGCGCCGTGGATTACATCACCAAACCGGTCTCGCCACCCATTGTGCGGGCACGCATCAAGACCCATTTGCAGTTGCGGCACAGCGTGACCCACCTGCAACGGTTGCACCATGAGGCCCTGCTGCTCAATGAGCAGTTGGCGGCCAAGACCGACCAGCTCCTGCAATTGAATGCCATCCTGCAAAACATGGCCATGATGGACGGGTTGACGGGCATTCCCAATCGCCGCCATTTTGACGACTATCTGCAGCGGGAATGGGGCCGTTCTCTCCGGGGTCACTCCCCTTTGTCATTGATCTTGATGGATATTGATTTTTTCAAGCCGTTCAACGACCACTATGGCCATGCCGCCGGCGATGAATGTCTCCGCCAGGTGGCGCATGCCCTGGCGCACACCATGACCCGTCCCATCGACCTGGTGGCCCGTTATGGTGGCGAGGAGTTTGTCTGTGTCCTGCCCGGCACGGATCTCGAGGGATTGACTGTGGTGGGCAACCGACTGCGGGAAAATGTGTGCGCCCTGGCGTTGACGCACCATCACTCCCGGGTGGCCAAACAGGTCACCATCAGCCTGGGTGGCGTGACCATGATCCCCTCCCGGGAGATCTCCCCCACTGCCCTGGTGCAGGCAGCGGACCAACGCCTGTACCAGGCCAAAGAACAGGGCAGAAATCGGCTGGTGTGCGCCACCGGTTGACCGGCAGGGTGTCAAATCCCGCCAGCTTGCCTGCGGCGCATGCTGCAAAGGCCGCGTGTTGCGGGTCCAGGGGGGTCACCCCCCTGGCGGGTCCAGGGCAGAGCCCTGGGGTTTTGCTGTTGCCGTTGATTTTAAAAAAGCCGCAGCCGGTTTTTGCTGCGGTGCCCTCAGCATGCGCCGCAGGCAATCTGGCGATATCGCTGTTCACCGGATGGACAATCGCCAGCCTGCCTGCGGCGCCTGTTAAATCTGACGATATCGCTCCGCCGGATGGACAATCGCCAGCCTGCCTGCGGCGCCTGTTGAAAAGGCCGCAGCAAAAAGCGGCTGCGGCTTTTTTCAAAAGCAACAGCAACAGCAAAGTCCCAGGGCTCTGCCCTGGACCCGCCAGGGGGGTGACCCCCCTGGACCCGCAACAATGTAAAATGAAATATATAATGTTGGCGCACATGGGGCGCTGTCCTGGACCTGCCCATGTTTTTATCCGTCCATGCCGGTTTGTCGCCCCACCAGCAGTCAGGAGCGTACCCCATGCCGTCACACACCAACCGGTCGACCACGACCAACAGTGCAGAGGTGTTCCTCGCCTTTTTGCGCCTGGGGCTCACCTCCTTTGGCGGCCCGGTCGCCCACATCGGTTATTTCCGGCAGGAGTTCGTGGTCCGGCGCCGCTGGCTGGACGAGGCGGCCTTTGCCGACCTGGTGGCCCTGAGCCAGTTTTTGCCCGGCCCGGCCAGCAGTCAGGTGGGCATGGGGCTGGGCCTGACCCGCAGCGGCTATGGCGGCCTGCTGGCCGCCTGGCTGGGGTTTACCCTGCCCTCCGCATTGCTCATGCTGGCCTTCGCCTTTGGTGTGCAAAGCATGCAGCCACTGGTCCAGGGGCAATGGCTGCACGGCTTCAAGGTGGCCGCAGTCGCGGTGGTGGCCCAGGCCGTATGGGGCATGGCCAGGCAGTTGTGCCCGGACCGGAATCGGGCCACCTTCGCCCTGCTGGCCACCCTGTGGGCCCTCTTCTGGCCCACCGCTGCCGGTCAGTTGAGTGCCATCCTGGCGGGCGCACTGGGGGGATGGCTGTGGTTGCGGGGACCGGTCCCGGTCGGCCTGACACCCCTACCCGTACCCGTCGGCAAACGGGCAGGCAGCGGGTTTCTCCTGCTGTTTTTTGCGTTGCTGTGCCTGTTGCCTCTCCTCGCCACCGCCTTTCCGCAACCGGTCCTGGCCCTGGTCGACAGTTTTTATCGGGCCGGCGCCCTGGTCTTCGGCGGCGGGCACGTCATGCTGCCGTTGCTCCAGGCCGGGGTGGTCTCCACCCAGTGGATCGACAAGGAGCTGTTTCTGGCCGGATACGGCATGGCCCAGGCCATCCCGGGCCCTCTCTCCACCTTCGCCGCCTATCTGGGTGCGGCCATGTCGTTCGGTCCGGGAGGATGGACAGGGGGTCTCCTGGCCCTGGTAAGCATCTTTCTGCCCTCCATGCTGCTGATGCTCGGCACCATGCCATTCTGGGCCATGATCCGCCACTGGGACGGCATGCAATCGGCCCTGCGGGGCATCAATGCCACGGTGGTGGGATTGCTGCTGGCCGCCCTCTATCAGCCGGTCTGGACCAGCGCCATCCTTTCCAGTCGGGAGTTCGGGCTGGGACTGCTCGCCTTCGGCCTGCTGCACTGGTGGCGGGTGCCCCCCTGGCTGGTGGTGGCATTGACCGCCGGCGGCATGGCATGGGCGTAGTGGCTCAACCAGGCTGATTGGATTGGACAAGTACAGGCCGCTCCAGAATCGCCAGATTGCCTGCGGCGCATGCTGAAAACGCCGCAGCAAAAAGCGGCTGCGGCTCCTTTGAAAAACAACGGCAACAGCAACAGCAAAATCCCAGGGCGCTGCCCTGGACCCGCCAGGGGGGTGACCCCCCTGGACCCGCAATCCCGGCATGGTTGTCTAGGGCATGCCCCCCCCCCGCCGGATGAATGGCCCCCAGCACGGCCGGGGCGCGGGCACCGGTGGCACCGGGCAGGGAGGAGGGCAAATGGCGCAGGGTGCGCACCGCAAACCAGGCAAACGCCTGGGCCTCCAGGGTGTCGGCATCCACCCCCAGGGCGGCACTGTCCTCTATCCGACTGTCGGGCAACGCCTCCCGCAAGCGGCGTACCAGCTCCGGGTTTCTGGCACCACCCCCGCACAGCACCACCTGGTGGGGCGCCGGCGCCAGGGTTTGCCGACAGGCCTCCGCCACGGTTTGCACCGTCAGGGCCGTCAGGGTCGCAAAGCAGTCGACCGGCGCCAGCCCGGGAAAAGCCGCCAGAAATTGCTGCAGGTACGGCAGCCCGAACTCCTCCCGCCCCGTGGATTTGGGCAAAGGTCGCCGGAAAAACGGATGGGCCAGCAGCCACGCCAGGGCGCCCTCATCCACACGCCCACGGGCGGCCTGCTCCCCGTCCCGGTCGTGGGTCTGCACACCCCCACTGGTCAACCCGGCCAGCAAATCCAGCAGGGTGTTGGCCGGACCGGTGTCCCCCGCCAGCAACGGTTGCTCCGGTTGCCCGGAGAGGGCCGTCAGGTTGGCAATGCCACCCAGATTGACCACCGCCACCCGTTGCCCCGCCCGGGCAAAGAGGGCCTGGTGAAATAATGGTGTCAAAGGAGCCCCCTCCCCTTGCCGAACCATGTCAGCGGGACGAAAATTTGCTACAGTGGTGATGCCTGTCACGGCGGCAATGACAAACGGGCTGCCAATCTGCAGGGTGAAATGGGGGGGACGGTGTCGGACCGTCTGCCCGTGGCTGCCGATGACCTGCACCTGCGCCGTCGTCAGACCCCCGCGCTGGATGACCGCCAAGGCCGCCTGGGCAAACAGCTCTCCCAGCACCTGGTCAAGCCGGCCCAGACGGTCCAGCTCGCCGTCACCCGGTTCATAGAGCGCCAATACCTGCTGACGGATCTCGGCCGGATACGGGGTGATCCTGTGTGCCAGCACCTGGGGCGGCGCCACACCGTCGGTGCGCAGCAACACGGCATCAATGGCATCGGCCGAGGTGCCGGAGATCAGACCAACAGCATGCAGGGAAACGTCGGGAGCCCTATTCATCAGATCAACACTCTCTCCACAGTAGGCCAGACAGACATGTCACAGGAAAACAGCAAGACCGTCACGGAACAGATGCGCATCCTCCGCAGAGGCATGGCCCAACTGATTTCAGAGACCGAATTGGCAGACAAACTGGATCGTTCTCTCGCAACCGGTGTGCCACTGCGCATCAAGGCCGGCTTTGATCCCACCGCCGCCGACCTACACCTCGGTCATACGGTGTTGTTGCAAAAAATGCGACAATTCCAGGAGCTGGGACATGAGGTCATCTTTCTGATCGGCGATTTTACCGGCCGGATCGGCGATCCCACCGGCAAGAGCGCCACCCGCAAACCCCTGACCCCGGAACAGGTGGCCAGCAACGCCCAGACCTACCAGAACCAGGTGTTTCACATCCTGGACCGGGCCCGCACCCGGGTGGTCTTCAACAGCACCTGGATGGAACCGCTGTCCGCGGTCGACATGATCCAACTGGCCGCCCGCCATACCGTGGCCCGCATGCTGGAACGGGAGGATTTTGCCAACCGTTATCGTCAGGGCCAGCCCATCGCCATCCATGAATTTCTCTACCCCCTGGTACAGGGCTATGACTCGGTGGTGCTCCAGGCCGATGTGGAACTGGGGGGAACCGACCAGACCTTCAACCTGCTGGTGGGACGGGAGCTGCAACGGGATTATGGCCAATCCCCCCAGTGCGTGCTGACCATGCCCATCCTGGAAGGATTGGACGGGGTCAACAAAATGTCCAAATCCCTGGGGAATTTTATCGCCATCCAGGACCCCCCTGACGACATGTTCGGCAAGCTGATGTCCCTCTCCGATACCCTGATGTGGCGCTACTATGAATTGCTGTCGGCCCTGGACATGGCCGAGGTGGATGGACTGCGGGCCCAGGTCGAGGCGGGCACCTTCCATCCGATGGTGGCCAAGCAACAGTTGGCCGAAGAGTTGACCGGCCGCTTTCACGGCCCGGAACGGGCCCGCCAGGCCCGGGAACGGTTTACCGCAGTCTTCGGCCATAAACAGGTGCCGGAAGAGATCGAGGCCGTGACCCTGTCGACCGAAGGGGGTGCCATGGGACTGGCCACCGCCCTGGCCCAGGCCGGTCTGGTGGCCTCCAACAGCGAGGCCTTCCGCATGATCCAGCAACAGGCCGTCTCGATCAACGGCGTCAAGGTCACCGACCCCCGCACGGTGCTCCAGGCCGGCACGCACCATCTCCTGCGGGTGGGCAAACGGCGTTTTGTACGGCTGACCCTGACATGAACACCCTGCCGCTCCGGCTGTGGGCCTCCCGCTTAAGCCGGAACACATCATTCAGGGGGGACCGGGGGGAATTA
>JAMOAX010000289.1:0-1831 GCA_039908555.1 Magnetococcus sp. DMHC-8 | reverse complement strand
CCGCGCATGCCACCGGAGCCGCTGGCCCGGAGGCGGCCATGGGCAATATTATTTTCATGGTTGCCCTTTTTGCCATTTTCTATTTTTTCCTGATCCGCCCGCAACAAAAGCAGGCCAAGGCGCACAAGGAGATGGTGGAAAACCTGGGCCGGGGAGATGCGGTGGTCACCAACGGCGGACTGGTGGGTCGCATCCATCGGGTCGAGGAGGATATGGTCGTCCTGGAGGTGGGAGATGTGGAGATCGGCAACCGGGTGTTTCGCCCCATCCGCATCCGTGTACGCCGGGTCAGCGTGGCCGAGGTGACCGCCAAGGCCAACATGGTGCCGGAGAAGGAGAAGTCCGGCACAACGGAAGAGACTCAAGGTTGATACCATGCGACAAGTCCCTTTGTGGAAACCGGCCATTGTGCTGTTCTCCGTCCTGATTTCAATGCTCTATGTCTTTCCCAGCCTCTATGGTGGCACCCCGAAATGGTGGCCCACTTGGCTGCCCAACCGCATCATCTCCCAGGGGCTGGACCTCCAGGGTGGTCTCTATCTGCTGCTGAACGTGGAGACCGACAAGGCCCTTGAGCAGACCGCCGAAAATCTGGTGGATGAGGTGCGCATCACCCTGCGCAAAGAGCATGTGCGCTACCAGAGTGCGGAACGGGAGGGTATCGATACCGTGGCCATCCTGTTGACCGACAGCGGGGACTCCCCCAAGGTGCGGCAGGCCCTCGAAAAGGATATGCCCAGCGTGCTGATCGTGGAGGACCCGGTCAGCAAAAAGTTGCGTTTGACCCTCAAACCGACGGAACAAAAAGAGATCCGGCGGTTTGCCATGGAACAGTCCATCCAGACCATCCGCTCCCGCATCGACCAGTTCGGGGTTACGGAACCGACCATCCAGAAACAGGGGGAGGATCGCATCCTGGTACAACTCCCCGGTCTGACCGATCCGACCCGTGCCAAGGCATTGATCGGTCGCACGGCCCGTCTGGAGTTCAAGATGGTGGATGAAAAGGGGGATCTCTCCGGGGCACTGGCCGGGCGGGTGCCGCCGGGGGATGTGCTGCTGTACGGCAACCGGGAGTCCGGGCAGAAAAACCGGCAGCCTTATCTGCTCAAAAAACGCACGGTGATCTCCGGGGATCTCCTGACCGATGCCCGCGTCAATTTCAGCCAGTATAACGAACCCTATGTCTCCATCACCTTCAATCGCCAGGGAGAGCGCAAGTTTGCCCAGTTGACCGGGGAACATGTGGGAGAGCGCATGGCCATCGTCCTGGACAATGTGGTCTACTCCGCGCCGGTCATCCGGGAAAAGATTGAGGGGGGACGCGCCCAGATCAGCGGCAGCTTTACCACCGAAGAGTCCCACGACCTGGCCATCATTTTGCGGGCCGGGGCCCTGCCCGCGCCGGTAAAAATTGTGGAAGAGCGCACGGTTGGCCCGACTCTCGGCCAGGATTCGGTGGATCAGGGGTTGGCCTCCATCCTGATTGGCGGCGCGCTGGTGCTGCTCTTCATGGGCACCTATTACAAGGGATTCGGCTGGCTGGCCAATCTGGCCGTGCTGCTCAATGTGGTCATGCTGATGGCCGCTCTGGCCATGATCCAGGCCACCCTGACCATGCCCGGCATCGCCGGTGCGGTTTTGTTGATGGGCATGTCCGTGGATGCCAACGTCCTCATCTTTGAGCGCATCCGCGAGGAGTTGCGCCTGGGCAAAACCCCCCTGGCCGCCATCGAACACGGCTATTCCAGGGCCTTCGCCACCATTCTGGACTCCCACATCACCACATTGATCACCGGATTGGTGCTCTACCAGTATGGCACCGGACCGG
>JAMOAX010000112.1:0-9515 GCA_039908555.1 Magnetococcus sp. DMHC-8 | reverse complement strand
ACAATCCCCAGATGGATTGCCGGAAAGCGTCTCCTATTTCCCGCCAGCCCGCCCTGGGCTGACGGGGGTAGTTGTGTTTCCATGCCTGATACCAGGTGGTCATGGCCAGCATAAAGGCCAGCACGATGCCCGGTATGATGCCGGCCATGAAGAGCACTCCCACCGAGGTGTTGGTGGAGACGGCGTACATGACCATGACGATGGAGGGGGGAATCAGAATACCCAAAGCGCCTGCCGTGGCGATGGTGCCCGCACCGAACCGCAACGGAAAGCCCGCCTTGAGCATGGCAGGGATCATGATGGTACCGATGGCCACTGCCGTGGCCGGGGAGGAACCGGAGATGGCGGCGAACAGGGCACAGGCAATGACGCTGGCGATGCCCAGGCCACCATGAAAATGGCCGACCAGGGCGGTGGCAAAGCGGACCAGTCGCCGGGCCACCCCGCCATGGGTCAAAAAATTGCCCGCCAGGATAAAAAACGGAATGGCCATGATTTCAAATTTTTCGATGCCCGTGAACAATTTCATGGCCACGGCTTCCAGGGGTACCCGGGTCAGGGTGAACAGAAAGATCAGGACCGTCATGCCCAGGGCGATGGAGATGGGCATGCCTGTCAGCAGCAGTATGGTCAACAAAACGAAGATGATCGCGGCGGTCATGGCCGGGACTCGCGTCCGGCGGTGGTGGCAGAGTTGACGGGATCGGGGGCTGGCAGTGCCAATTCCACCACAGCCAGCGGTTCGTAGTGGGGTACAACCCCGGTGCGCCGGAAAGAGTGCATCACCTGCAGAAAGCGAAAACTCATCAGGTACGAACCCAGCGGGATGCACAGATAGACCAACCACATGGGGGCTTCCAGGTCAGCGGAGGTTTGCTGGGTATGGGCAATTTTCCAGACCATGTGCGCCCCCAGAGTACCGATCACGGCGGTGAAGAGCACCCCGCAACCCAGTCCCAGCAGGATGATCGGTCGTTGTTGTTGCGGACGCAACTTGTGGGTCAGGACGTCCACCCCGACATGGATGCCGGTGCGCACGCCGTAGGCGGCCCCGAATTTGGCCATCCAGACAAACATGAAAATGCACAGTTCCTGGGCCCAGGAGGTGTTCAGGCGGGAGAGATAGGGGTACAAAAACGGCACGCCGGCGGCATAGCGGTGCAATACGGCCACAAAGATGAGCGCCGTCGCGGCCCCCATCAGCAGACTGATCAGCCACTCTTCCAGATGATCCAGAATGCGTGCCATGTCAACGTGACAGGGGGCCAGGGGGTTGACAGGGATGCGAGACGACTGATGCGAGGGGGGCGGCCATGGTCATCTTTTTGGATCAAAGCCGGTGGTTCGGTGGAGTTCGGCGATCAACTCTTTGCCGATCCGCTCAGCCATCTGGTCGTGCACGACCGCCATTTTTTGCCGCCAGGTGCGCCGCTGTTCCGGGGTCAGCAGGATGATTTCGGTCTTTCCGGAGGCTCTGACAGCTTCCAGGGCCTGTTCGTTTTCCTGTTTGGCGATCTGGTTGGCGAACACGGTGGCTTCCGCCATGGCCCTGTCCAGTGGCAGGCGCAGTTCGGTCGGCAGGCCGTTCCAGAAGTCTTTGTTGACGATCACGGCATATCCCAGGTAACCGTGATCGGCAACGGTCAGATATTTTTGCACCTCATGCATTTTTTGGGTGTAAAAATTGGAGGGAGGATTTTCGGTGCCGTCCACCACGCCGGTCTGGAGGGCCTGGTAGACCTCGGAAAAGGCCATGGTTTGCGGCATGGCGCCCATGGCACGCATCTGGGCATCCAACACCTTGGAGGATTGAATGCGCATTTTCAGCCCCTGAAAATCTTCCGGTGTGCGCAGCGGTTTGTTGGCACTCATCTGCTTGAAGCCGTTGTCCCAATAGGCCAGTCCGGTAATACCCTTGGCTTCCAGTTTGCGCAGCAGGGCGCTCCCCAGCGGTCCCTGGGTAATCTTGTGCAGGGCATCATAATCGTTGAACAGGAAGGGCAGGTCGAACGCCTCGAACTCTTTGGCGCCCAGCGGCCCGAACTTGGCCAGGGAGGGTGCCAGCATTTGCACAGCCCCCATCTGCAAGGCTTCCAATTCCTCCTTGTCCTTGTAGAGCTGGCTGTTGGGATAGACTTCCACCTGGACGCGGTTTTGGGTATAGGCGGCGGCCAGTTCACGGAACTTTTCTGCCGCCTTGCCTTTGGGGGTGTCCACTGCCACGACATGGCTGAATTTGATGATGATCGGTCCGTCTGCCGCTGCCGTGGTGATGCCAACACATCCCAGCACGACCATCAGCCACCTGTACCCTGTTTTCATCTGTCGCTCCTTTTTGTTGCCTGTCCGACCGTCAGTGGGGTGCACCCTGTCACGCCCCAACCCTCGGCAACAGATAACACACAAGGTTGATGTGATGCAACGCCTTATTTTCCTTCATTCCTGTCTGCAACCGCTGCGGTCACGCCACACCGCAGACACCAGGCCGTGATGGGACAAACCGGGCATCGGGGCAGGCGCGCCTGGCAAACGTGCCGCCCGTGCAGCAGCAGCCAATGGTGGGCATGGGGCAACAATGCGGCTGGGATAACCTGCAACAATTCGTGTTCCACGGCGGTAGGGGTGTTGCCCTGGGCGAGGCCGGTGCGTCTGGCCACGCGAAAAACATGGGTATCCACCGCCAGGGTGGGCTGCCCGAAGGCGACATTCAGCACCACATTGGCGGTTTTGCGACCCACTCCGGGCAGGCGTTGCAGCGCGGCGCGGTTGTCGGGCACCTGACCGTCAAACTCTTCCAGCAGCAGGCGACTCATGGCCAGCAGGTGTTTGGCCTTGTTGCGGTAGAGCCCTAGACTGCGAATGGCGGCACACAGCCGTTCCTCTCCCAGTTGCAGCAGGGCAGTCGGGGTGTTGGCTACGGCAAACAGTGGCCCCGTGACCCGGTTGACGCCCACATCAGTGGCCTGGGCAGAGAGGATGACCGCCACCAGCAGCTCAAAGGGCGTACGATACGACAACTCGCTGGCGGGATGTGGATTGGCCGCCTGCAAGGCGGCCAACAGGGCCGTGCTGCGGGCGCTGTCCAGGGAAGGCATGGCGATCAGACTCCTGATGGGATGGAGGATGGGATGGTGTCCCGTGTTGCCTGGTTGTTTGTTGCCATTTCATTTTTCGTCCGGACGGATTAGACTCTGGCTGTTGTCGTTCCAGCATATCCGATCCATGCCGCATATTGCCACGGGGAATACGCCATGAATACAGCTGCAAGGGCGGGCCGTCACCTGGTGCTTGCTCTTTCCGCCCTGACCCTGACCCGCGCCGAGGAGACCTTTTTGCAAGAGGTGCAACCGGCAGGTGTTATTCTTTTTTCGCGCAATATTCGAGACCTGGACCAGGTACAGGCATTGGTCTGGGCGATACGGCAGCAGGTTGGACCAACCTGCACCCTGTGGTTGGACCAGGAGGGTGGACGGGTCCAGCGTTTGCGTGATCCCTTGACCCGTTTTCCCAGTCCGTGGCAATGGGTGGAGTTGGCGCGGCACGATGCGGGCCGGGCCATTTCGTTGGCGCGTCTGGCCGGTTGGGTGTGCGGTATCGAATTGGTGACCGTGGGGATCGGGGTGGATTGCGCGCCGGTATTGGACATTCGCGAGCCCGGGGCGGACCCGGTCATTGGCGAACGGGCGTTTGGCGAGACGCCGCAGGGCGTGGTTGAGTTGGCGGGGGCCTGGCTGGAGGGTTTGCAGTCGCAGGGTGTCATGGCGGTTGGCAAGCATTTTCCCGGGCACGGGGCTGCCCGGGCGGATTCCCACAAGAGTTTGCCGACCATCACCCGTGATCGTGCTGCGTTGGAGCAGCATGAACTGCTCCCCTTCCGGGTGCTGTTGACACGACTGCCTGCCCTGATGACGGCCCATCTGGTGGCCAGTGCCTTTGGAGAAGAACCGGCCACCTGGTCCCCTCTCCTGTTGCAAACGGTATTGCGTCAGGAGTGGGGATATGCGGGGCTGGTGGTCAGCGACGCCCTGGAGATGGGGGCGTTGATCGGTCCTCTGGAGGAGCGTGCCTGGCGGGCGGTACAGGCCGGTTGTGACATGGTACTGTGTTGCACGGGCCGCATGGAAGACAACGAGGCTGCCCTGGCGGGCGTTGAGCGGGCCTTGGCCGGGATGACCGGGGAACAACGACAGGGACAGGCCGAGCGGATTGGGCGCACTTTGGCCCCTTTTTGTCCGGCGCCAGGTGACTGGCGGGCCCTGCTGGTACAACCGGACTATCTCCAGGCCCGTCGTTTGCTGGAAACGGTGGCAGAGGAAAACCGGCAGGCTGATCCCACCGAGGCCATTTCATGATTGACAGGAGTGACTGATGTCCTACGGCAGTGAGCATATCCCCACGGAAATTCGCCAAAAGAGCCAGGAACGTTCGGTGCAGATCACCTGGGATACGGGAGAGGTTTTTTCGTATTCCATGGAATATTTGCGCGTCAAATGTCCCTGTGCCGACTGTTGCGGGCACACCCCGGAACAGGCCAAGCTGGTGGACGGCAAGGAGCAGGTGACCATTCAGTCGCTGGTGCCGGTTGGTCATTATGCGGTCAAGTTGCGATTCAGTGATGGTCATGATTCCGGGGTGTTTTCCTGGTCCACCCTGTTTGATCTGGGGGTGAACCAGGACAGGTATTGGCAGGATTATCTGCGCGCCCTGCAGGCAGCCCGCAAGCGTCGCCGCCCGTCGGTCATTCCCATCCAGGTCATTGCATGACAGCGGGCGGGCGCATGCCGTCCGTGGGACCCGGATGCAGGACCGCTGCCATGGTTTTTGCGGGGTGCAAACAAAATCACTTGCCTCGCGCGGGAATAAACGGTAAAAGACTGTCACCCGCCCGATGTCCCCATCGTCTAGCGGCCTAGGACGCCGGCCTCTCACGCCGGCAACACGGGTTCGATTCCCGTTGGGGACGCCAAAACACCTTCTGAAGACTGCCGAAAAATACCGAAAAGCCAATAAATTCAACGTTTATTGGCTTTTTTTGTGTCCGAAGAGAACCGAAGAATACCGTTGACAGCCTGCATTGGTGTGTGTAAATGTGTGCGTAAGGCGTGCTTCCGGGGAAAAAATTACACACACCCCCATCAAGACCGCGCACAGTCTCGTTTCCTTGGATCGGGAGGATTACACACATGGCTCTGACAGATTCCGCCGTTCGCAGTGCAAAAGCCGGGGCAGCACCCAAAAGCATGGCAGACGAAAAAGGGCTGTCTCTCCTGATTCAGCCTTCTGGAGGAAAATGGTGGCGGTTCAGATATAGGTTCGACGACAAGCAGAAGATGCTTTCCATGGGCACCTATCCAGATGTGAGCCTGAAGCAGGCCCGTGAGCGTCGTGACGAAGCCCGCCGTCTGCTGGCTGATGGGATTGACCCTGGCGAACAGAGGAAAGCAGAGAAAGTAGTCATCCCTGACGATGGCACCTTTGAAGTCATCGCCCGCCAGTGGATAGAGAAGATGGTCAAGCCGACATCGACGGAGAAGCATACCCTACTGGTCACGCGACGCCTTGAGCTTGACGCCTTCCCCGCCATAGGTGCGCGACAGATACGAGACCTGCGAGCACCTGACATTCTGGCTCTCTTGGAAAAGATGGAGCAGCGTGGCGTGATCGTGTCAGCGCACAGGGTGCGGCAAATCATCGGGCAGGTATTCCGTTTTGCTGTGGCAAGCGGCAAGGCCGACTTTGATCCCACATCCGCATTGCGGGGAGCACTGACCCCAGTCAAGGAAGAGCATCACCCGACCATTACCGACCCGGCTGCTATCGGGGAGTTGCTGCGGGCCATTGATGGTTACACAGGCAGCTATGTCTCCAAGGCAGCTTTGCGGTTGGCACCGTTGGTGTTTGTGCGTCCTGGAGAGTTGCGTCAGGCTGAATGGGTGGAGATCGGCCTGGATGCTGCCGAGTGGCGCATACCCGGAACCAGGATGAAAATGAAGGAGATGCACATCGTTCCCCTTTCCCGCCAGGCGGTTGCCATCCTGCGGGAACTCTGCCCACTGACCGGACATGGCCGGTATGTCTTCCCTGGGGCAAGGTCTGACGACCGGCCTTTGAGCGAGAACACTGTGAACGCTGCGTTGCGCCGCATGGGATATGAGGTAGGCCAGATGACCGGGCACGGGTTCAGGAGCATGGCATCAACGCTTCTGAATGAAATGGGGTGGAGCACAGACGCTATCGAGCGGCAGTTATCCCATGACGAACGGAACAGCGTGAGAGCCGCATATAACAACGCGACATACATGCCGGAGCGCAAACGTATGATGCAGGCATGGGCTGACTACCTTGATCAGTTGGCGGGAAGGAACGTGCTGCCGCTGAGAGCGGCCAAGGCTTGACCTGCTGACGAGATGCCCGGCATAGGCTGATCACCGAAAAGACAGCACCTTCACTGTCCTGGCCGGGCTACCTATTGAAGGCAACGCCGATGAAGGAGGCGTGACGTATCATGGAATATCCCCCTGAAGAGCCGAACGAGAACGGTGCGGTTGAATGGCGCAAGCGGGTTTTGACTGGGACACGAACCTGGCCAGATGAAGAGTTCACCGAGGCTTTCCACCTGGAAGGCAAACTGTCTGATCTACGGAACGCACTGGCGCGTGTGGAGCAGGCGATCAGCGACACCCAAACACCAGCCGACTACGGCGCACTGCCCATCATGCGCACCGAGCGGGAAAGGATCGTGAAAGAGATTGGACAGATTGAAAAAGCACTTCACCCCCCGCAGGCAAACCCGCCGTCAGAACCGGCGGTAGCTACCGATCCTTGGGTTTTCTTGCCAGCGAACGAACCATACCGGGCAAGAGTCATCGCTATATGCCGAGGCGCGGCATGGATAATCGCCAACAAAGCGGATGAAATTAAGCACGGAAAAAGCATTTCCGCAAGCAAGATCGGCATGATATTCCTGGATCATTCTTTCAAGTGGTGGGATGAAGCCAGACTGGACGGCCCGCCGTACACGCACGAAAAAACCGCCGAATGGATTCTCAAATGGGTGCAGGCAGGATTCCCCAACCCCGACATTGTCCGACCATCGTCATAAACAAATTTTGTTCACATATGCGAAAAAGTTGACCGTACCTTTCAGCTTCGGGTGAAGCGTCGCTGCACCTTTTTGGGGATGGCGGTTTTTTTATGGTTTCCTGAAGGCAGTTTTTCACCGTATGCCAAAAGGAAACGGCTATGTACAAAGAAATTTCCCCTGCACCTGTCCGACGGTTGATTTTTGCCAACGGGCGACCAATTGAGTTTGCCGAACCTGCACCAGGCCTTCCCGTCATCAGCACCCCGATTTGCCGCATCTTGCGACGAGCCGAACTCATGGCAACTCTCGGGATCAAGCCAAGCACCTTGACCGATTGGGTCACCAAAGGCCATCTGCCCCCACCGATTCAGATCGGGCCGCGTAACGTGGGGTGGCGTGAAGATATCATCGCCGCTTGGCTGGATAGTCGTCAGCCGACCAAGGTTGTGCAGCAGGCCGATACCCCCCCGACCCCACCCCGGCGTGGCCGACCCCGCAAAGCTGTTGCCGCTACGGGGGATCGGTAAACTTCATGGGCTATACAAGCCAAAACCCCGCTGGCGGGCGGGGCTCTGACACTGCGCAACGAACGGATTTCAAGAGCAATTCTACCGCTTCCCGACTAGGAGCGCAAGACAATTTCGCTTATGCCGAAAGGGCCATACTTGGCATCATCGACGACTTTCACGCGGCATGTCAGGTTGGTGGGAGAAACGACGCTCTGAACGTCGCAGCATTCAAAACCGGGCAGTTGATCGGCGGCAACGTGCTGGATCGGGGCACGGCAGAGCAGGCACTTTCCGAGGCTGCACGGACTGTCGGCGTGCCAGGCCATGAGGCAGCGTCAACAATTCGGTCCGGCTTGAACAGTGGTGTCAGGTCACCACGTGGACCGGAGGACCGCCTGCCAGATGGAGGACATCAGCAAGCACGGCGGCAGACTCCTCCACCTGGGCGGCAATCGTCACCAGGCCAAACCGACAGGGCAGATCGAGCAACGCAGACAGCACAGCAAATCATCAGGCTGGCCAAGGAGTCAGACGGCACACACGGGTACAGTGCAAAAAAGATGATGCCGGTTCTTCCCACTCTGCTGGAAATAAGGATGGATTTGTTCGTCGCTGCAACCGGCTGGAAACCGAAAGGCAAGAGCGGGTTGCTTGAGGGTGATCGTCTGATGGTTTTGCCGATACACCAGGCGGACGGTGCGGTTGTCAGCGTTCAGATGATCGACGAGGTGGGCCGTAAAGCCTTTTTGTCCGGCAGTAGAGTGGCGGGCGGTTACTGGGTTTCTCATGTTTTGCCGGGCGGTGACGGTGCGGGCGTTTCTTTTTTGGTTGGTGAAGGTGTGGCAACAGCACTGAGCGCTTTACAGGGGAAGCCGGGAATAGCTGTCGCAAGCATGATGGACAGCAACCTGCCAGCAGTTGCCCAGATGTTGCGGGCCCGCTACCCGTCGGCTGACATCGTACTGTTGGCCGATCTGCTGCCAAACGGAGAACCGAACCGCCGCGCAGTCGAAGCGGCGCAGGCTGTTGGCGGAAGGCTGTTTATCCCAAGTTTTGGAGCCGACCGGCAGCACGCAATCATGAAGGATGCCAACGACGTGCTTATCCACCTGGGACTGGAGACGGTTGCCCGGCAGTTGGCCGGTGCCAAGAGGGTGGAGGCGGGCCAAGCGGATACTGGGGCTTCTGACGATGACTGGCCAGATATCGAATGGCAGACAGCAAGAAATGAATCACCACCGTTCCCTGCTGAAGCGCTTCCGCCGTCTCTGCTGAGTGCTGCGGCTGAAGTGGCTCGGTTTACAAAAACCGACGTTTCGTCAGCGTCGGCGGTCGGCTTGTCCGTTGCGGCAACAGCTATTGGCAAATCCGCGCGAATCGAAGAACGTTCCGGGCTTTACCATCACCCTGCGCTTTTTATAGCTATTGTTGCCGATAGCGGTGAACGAAAAACGCCTGTAAATAAGGCGATGGCAACACCGCTTGAGTCTTGGAGTGACGACCAAAAGGAAGTTTTCGCACAAAAACTGGCAATAGTTCAGGCTGAAAACGCCGTCGCAGAGGCGCAAATCGCCAGTTTGAGGCGATTAGCAGGTAAGGAGATGGACGACGCAAAGCGTTCCGCGCTGGTTCGGCGGATGGCCGAGGAGGGACGAAGGCGGCAACCGCTGCCGCCAGCGCCCAGGTTGTACACCACCGACTGCACAGAAGAGATGCTGTTTCGCCACATGGCCGAGCACGACGGTTGTTTTGCTGTCATTTCTGGAGAAGGCAGGCCAATCATCGACCAAATTCTAGGCAAGTTTTCAGGACAGGGCCGGACGGGTGACGGTATTTATCTGGCCGGTGTCTCTGGTGACGTTGTAACTCGGGACCGGGTGGGAAGCGGCCTTGCCGGACCGGAAAATCTGGCTATCGCGCAC
>JAMOAX010000111.1:0-9581 GCA_039908555.1 Magnetococcus sp. DMHC-8 | reverse complement strand
ATGGACACCCTTGCCATCCGGCTAACAGTTCCCCTTACCGGGCCTGTAGAGGACTTTCACCTCCAAGTATGTGTGCCATGCCGGGCACACAACGGCAAAGTCCCAGGGCTTAAGCCCTGGACCCGCCAGGGGGGTGACCCCCCTGGACCCGCAGCCATTTTTCAAAGCCTGTCAAATCAGCCTGGTTGAGCCACCAGGTCCATCAGTATCGACCGAGCACCCGTGCGGGCGTGACCGGCCGGAAACGGGCCAAGCCAGCCGCCACCTCGGCGGGTGAGAAGCCGCGGCAGGCGGCATCGTGAACGCACGCACGACAGCGCGGCGACTTGTGGTAGCCGGCAAACACCTCGCCCCAGATCGCCTGCAATTGGCTGGGGCAGTCCGCCTGGTCGGCGCAACCGGGGGCGACGCACACATAGGAGGTGGGCCTGACAGCCACCAAACCGGACGAGCCAAAACAGACGGCGTCAGCCGCCAGCAGCCGTACCTGCGGACTGGCCGAGAACCGCCGCCGCCACCCAGGCAGGTGGCGGGCCAACTGCCAGCGGCTGGGCATCAGGTCGGCCAAGTCGCGATCAGGCCCGGTCACCGGCAGTCGCAGCTCAACACTATCGACCTTGAGCCGCAGCAGGAAATCGGTGAGCGGCTCAATGTGGCGGACGGTGTCGCGGCACAGCACACAGGCCACCTTGACCCGGAAACCGCAGGCGGCCAGAGAATCAACCGCCGTCACCGCCACGGCGAACGAACCGGGGCGACCGGTCAGGGCGTCGTGGAGGTCGGCGCGGTGGCCATGCAGACCAACGGTGGCCGACTTGTGGGCAGCGATGGGGGCGGCCAGCGCGTCAAGCCAACGCTGCACGTGGGCACCATTGGTGTGCAAATGGAAGGTGTCGAGACGCAACCGCCGCCCTGCCAGCGCCAGAATGGCGCCGAAATCCGGTCGCACCGTCGGCTCGCCACCCGACAGCACCAGGACCCGAGGGTCGATGGTGACTGACGCCTGTTCAATCGCCGCCTCCACCTCGGCCCAGGCGAGGGGCTGCAGTGGCTTGCGCGCCTCCCAGATGCAAAACACGCACTTCTGATTGCAGCGATACGACGGCTTGATCTCAAGCGTGCGCAGCACTTGTATCACTCCATAGTGTTTCTTGCGATGATCATTGGTATCACATTGCCGAACAAAGTGCAAAGCATTCTTTATATAGTTGGTTGTAAAATTTTCAGCTCATATCATGACGACCGACTCGAAAACCAACAGACACGGCCGTACAGCCCGCCAGAACCCGGGCGCGGAAGGTCCCAAGCACCTGGGCGATCCGTCTGCAGGAAACCCGTCTGGCCGGATCACCACATTGACATGGCTTGAAAAATCCTCTACCTTCCGGGGAAAGACAGGGGTTGTTGGTCCCGCCGTCTGGCATGCCCGGGTATACGCTGCCGGTCCTGCCAGGATGGATACCGTTCTCGACTCAGGACAGGAGGATTGTGCAATGTGTGATCATGCGTTGACCCGGCGCGGTGTGCTCACGGGTATGGCGACGGGCATGGCAGCCGTGGTATTGCCGAAGCTGTTGTGGGCTGGCGGTGCGGCCCATGCCGCAGCGCCGGCGATCAGCGGAGACCAGGCCGTACGGTTGCTCAAGGAGGGCAACGCCCGTTTCCTGGCCGGCAAGTCGGAACGTCCGAACCTGACACCGCAGCGCATCGCCGACACGTTTGCCAACGGTCAGCACCCCTTCGTCACCATCATCTCCTGCTCGGACTCCCGGGTGCCCGTTGAACACATCTTCGATCGCGGTATCGGGGATCTGTTTGTCGTGCGGGTGGCCGGCAATGTGGCGGACACGGATGAGATCGGCACCGCCGAATATGGCGCCGGCCATCTGCTCACCCCATTGGTGCTGGTTCTGGGCCACACCCAGTGCGGGGCGGTCACGGCCGTGGTGCGGGGCGACCAGGTTGGCGGCAGCATCCCCAAACTGGTCGACAATATCATCCCGGCCGCCCAGCGCGCCAAAGAGAAGGGCCTGACCGGCGCGGAGCTGGTGCTGGATGCCATCCGCGAAAATGTCCATCAATCCATCAGTGACCTGCTGGTCAACAGCGAAGAGTTGCGCCACCTGGAGCAGACCGGCAAGATCAGGATGGCCGGCGCCATCTATCACGTCGAAAACGGCACCGTGGAATGGTTGGGCGCCGAGGCGCAGGTGGTCACCCCCCCTCCTCCTCCGCCAACCGACACCTCAGCCACTGCCGCCCCGACCGCCGAGGTTCAGGCAGAGGTCGAACAGACCGTGCAAAACTGGGTGCGGGCCTGGTCGGCCAAACAGTTGGATGACTATCTGGGCTTTTATTCCACCAGCGCGTTTGTCCCGGACAAGTTTCCCAATCGGGCGGCCTGGCAAACCAATCGCAAACAGGTGCTGCAGGCGGCCGGCACCATCCAGGTCACCCTGACCGACCTGCAGGTGGTCCTGACGGATGCCCAGCACGCCCGGGTGACCTTCAAACAGGACTATCGGTCAAAAATTTACCGGGATCAGGTCAAGAAAACCCTCGTGATGCAAAAGGAGGGCAATGCCTGGAAAATTACGCGGGAGTCCGAATGAGGAGAGGATGGGCACGCCGCAGTGGCTCAACCAACCTGATTTGACAGGTGCAAGCCGTTCCAAAAGCGCCAGATTGCCTGCGGCGCATGTTGAAAGCGCCGCAGCAAAAAGCGGCTGCGGCTCCTTTGAAAAACGGCAACAGCAACGGCAAAGTCCCAGGGCGCTGCCCTGGACCCGCCAGGGGGGTGACCCCCCTGGACCCGCAATCCCGGCACCGTCCCCCGAGGTGAGCATGGACGAAACGCGGAACAGTGCACCGGGGAGGGGCTGCCAACAAAAAAGGACCTGACCGGCGACGGTCAAGTCCTTGATTGTTCAGTGGTGCCCAAGGGGAGAGTCGAACTCCCATATCCTTGCAGATACTAGAACCTGAATCTAGCGCGTCTACCAGTTCCGCCACCTGGGCCGGCGAGACGATTGGCAGGATACACAAGGTTACCGATGCCTGTCAAGCATCCCCGAAAATTTTGTCTGCACGGCCACGGCCTGCCATCGGGTCATCAGGAATGCGGTGCAGGCCGCCACGGATTGGGTGGCGGTATCCAGCACCCAATCCGGCTGGTCCGGTTCTTCGTAGGGCGAGGAGATGCCGGTAAAATCGGTGATCAGACCAGCCCTGGCCCGTTTGTACAGACCCTTGACATCCCGCTGCTCGCACACTGCCAACGGGCAATGGCAGTAGATTTCCACAAAACGGTGCGGTTTGAGCCGCTCCCTGACCTGCTGGCGGTCGGCCCGGAAGGGTGAGATGAAGGCGGCCAGGGTGACGAGGCCCGCCTCGGCAAACAGCCTGGCCACCTCGCCGACCCGCCGGATGTTTTCCTGCCGGTCTGCCGCCGAAAAACCCAGGTCGCGACACAAACCTTGACGCACCGCATCACCGTCCAGGACCATGGTCTGGCAGCCCTGCTGCCGGAGGGCCTCTGCCAGGGCGCAGGCCAGGGTGGATTTGCCCGACCCGGACAGACCCGTAAACCAGAGCACCAGACCAGCGTGCCGGTCTTGCCCGGCCTGTCGTTCCCGGGTTGCCATGCCGTTTCGCCCATTGCCAGCGGGAGAGTGAAATGCCGTGTCCATGTGTGTGCGCCGTCACCTGTTGTTCGGAGGGGTCGTGACCGGTGGCGAATCGACCTCTGCCCGGGATGCGGCAGAGGGTCGCACGGAACCCCACCAGGACACAAGGGGCCCTGCCTCGGCCTGGCCGCCGCCACTCCCGGACCATGCCGTGCATCTCTGGCAACGCACCCTGCGGCCCGCCCCGGCCCGGGTGGAAGCACTGTATACCCTGCTGTCGACAACAGAGCGGCAACGGGCTGACCGCTTGCATCCCGACCGGGACCGCCCGGCTTTCATCACCGTGCGGGGCACCTTGCGCACCCTGCTGGGGCACTACCTGGCGCAGCCCCCGGCCTCCCTGCAACTGGGTTGCAACGGGAACGGCAAGCCCGAGCTGACCGGTCACACCCCCTCCCTCTGTTTTAACGTGACCCATTCCGGACAGTGGGGCCTGTACGCCTTCAGTCGCACCACTCCATTGGGCATTGACCTGGAGCAGATCCGGCCCGCCACACCGGCATACCGGTTGCGGTTGGCCCACCGTTTTCTGGCCGAAGCGGAATATGTGGCCCTCCGGCAACTGCCGGTCGAACAGATCGATGCCGCATTCATTGCCTGCTGGACCCGCAAGGAGGCCTACATCAAATGCCACGGCGCCAGCATCGCCCGACTGCTCGCCCGTTTTGTCGTCAACGTCGACCCGGCGCAACCGGCCCGTCTGCTGGCGACGGCCTGGCGACCAGCCGATGTGACCCGGTGCCAACTCCATGACCTGCCCGCCCCGCCGGGCTATCGCGCCGCCCTGGCCCTGGCCTCGACTGACCGCCTTGCCCTCTGCCATTACCACTGGCCGGCAGAGGAGTGACCGGACAGATCCGGTGAGAGAGGACCACAAATCGCTTTTCCTGACCGGTCAATGGTGATAGAGTGTGCAGCCTGTCCTTGGACCTGTTCCTCACCCTGTATGCCTGCAACCCGATATGTCCGACAACGAACACGAAACTTTCCACGATACCGAGCTGTTCAGCGACACTCAGCCCGGCAGGGAGGAGCCGCCTTTGTACAAGGTGGTTCTGTTGAACGATGATTTCACCCCCATGGAATTTGTGGTGGACCTGCTGATGCGCTTCTTTCAAAAATCGATGGACGACGCCATTCAGATCATGCTGAACGTCCATCACAACGGGGTGGGTGCATGCGGCATCTATCCCCGGGAGATTGCCGAGACCAAGGTCATGCAGGTCAACCGGCATGCCCGCAACAGTTCCTACCCTTTAAGCTGCCGGATGGAAAAAAATTGAGCGATGCCCATGATCAGCAGACACCTTGAACTCTCCCTGAACAAGGCCATCCGCAGTGCGCAACTGCGGCGGCATCAGTATGCCACGGTCGAGCATCTGCTGCTGGCCCTGCTCGAAAATCCGGAGGCCACTGCGGTGTTGATCCAGTGCGACTGTGACCTGAACGGGCTGACCGGCGACCTGGAGGGACACCTCAAGCTGCACGTGCCCGCCCTGGAACAGGGGGCCAGCAATACGGAGGTGACCCCGACGATCGGTTTTCAGCGGGTCATTCAGCGTGCGGCCTATCAGGTGCAGGCAGCGGGCAAAAATCTGGTGACCGGCGGACATGTCCTGGCCGCCATCTTCGGGGAAAAGCAGTCCCACGCCGTCTATTTTCTGGGACGCCAGAACATCAGCCGTCTGGATGTGCAGACCGTTCTCTCCCACGGTATGACCAGTGAACCGGAAGGGGTGCGGCCCGACGAGGGAGGGGGGGAATCCGCCGCAGCCCTCAGGCCGGAGGCCGTCAAGGACCCTCTGGCCCTCTACACGCTGGATCTCAACGCCGAGGTGCGCCGGGGCGCCATCGATCCCCTGATCGGTCGTGCGGAGGAGGTCCTGCGCATCTTCCAGATTCTGTGCCGGCGACGCAAAAACAATCCCCTGCTGGTGGGTGAGGCCGGGGTGGGCAAAACCCATCTGGCGGAAGGGATCGCCCTGAAAATTGTCGAGGGTGAGGCACCGGACCTCCTGAAGGAGAGCGTGGTCTACGCCCTGGACATGGGTTCCCTGCTGGCAGGCACCAAGTTTCGCGGCGATTTCGAGGCCCGCCTCAAGGGGGTGCTCAAGGCATTGAAAGAACGACCCGGCGCCATCCTTTTCATCGACGAGATCCATACCGTCATTGGGGCCGGCGCCACCAGCGGCGGCACCATGGATGCCTCCAATCTCCTGAAACCCTTACTGGCCAGCGGCCAGTTGCGTTGTATCGGTTCCACCACCTATGAAGAGTTTCGGGGCACATTCGAGAAAGACAAGGCCCTGGCGCGGCGATTCCAGAAGATTGACATCCCGGAACCCTCCCTGGGGGAGACCATCGAAATTTTGCAGGGGCTGAAACTCCGCTACGAGGAGCATCACGGCATCCAGTACAGCGCCGACGCCATCCAGACTGCGGCGGAACTCTCCGCCCGTCACATCACCGACCGCAAACACCCGGACTCCGCCATCGATGTCATGGACGAAGCCGGCGCCGCCATGCAATTGCTGCCGGTCGAGACGCGCCGGCAGACGGTTGGCGTCCAGGAGATTGAAACCATCATCTCCCGCATGGCTCGGATTCCTTCCCATTCGGTCTCCCACGATGACCGGACAATACTGGAACACCTGGAGAACAATCTGCGCCTCTCCCTGTTCGGTCAGGACGAGGCCGTGGAACGGGTCTGCAAGGCCATTCGTCTCTCCCGGGCCGGGCTCGGCAACCCGGAAAAACCGGTGGGCAGCTTTTTGCTGTCCGGTCCCACCGGTGTGGGCAAGACGGAGCTGGCCCGTTTGCTGGCCAGGGCGTTGGGGGTCGAGCTGTTGCGTTTTGACATGAGCGAATACATGGAGTCCCATACCGTCTCCCGGTTGATCGGCGCACCGCCCGGATATGTGGGGTTTGATCAGGCCGGGTTGCTCACCGAATCGGTGACCAAACATCCTCACGCGGTGTTGCTGCTCGACGAGGTGGAAAAGGCCCACCCGGACGTCTTCAATCTGCTGCTGCAGGTCATGGATCACGGCTCCCTGACCGACAACAACGGCCGTCAGGCCAATTTTCGCCATGTCATCCTGATCATGACCACCAACGCCGGCGCACAGGAGGTGGAACGGGCCTCGGTAGGATTCGTGGCCCAGGACCACCGGGGCGACGAGATGAAGGAGATCCGGCGGCTCTTCTCCCCGGAATTTCGCAACCGTCTGGACGCAGTGGTGCCCTTTGCCCCCCTGGAACGGCAGACCATTTTGCGGGTGGTGGACAAATTTCTGATCGCCCTCGAGGTGGATCTGGAGAAAAAACAGGTCGCCCTGACGGTGGAAGACCCGGCGCGGGCCTGGCTGGCCGAACGGGGTTACGACCGCAAGAACGGCGCCCGGCCCATGGAACGACTGATCAAGGAAAAAATTCGCCAACCCCTGGCCGATGAGCTGTTGTTCGGCCAGTTGAGTCGGGGAGGCACGGTCACGGTACGAGAGGCAGGCGGAACCCTGACCATCATCCCGCAGGGGACCGGCCTGTCGGCCCCCCACCGGGCAGAGGAGACCACTATGGACATGGCCTGCGAGTGATCGGTTCGCAGATGACATGGATGGTCGCCGTACCGCACCCTTCCCATCCGGTGCAGGCCATGCAGGTGATCCGGCAGAGTTGGGACCAGATGGCGCATCCCTGGGTGGCCGTGATGGTGACCGGGGTGGTCCCGTCGGCCGTCGCCTGAAAACGGGCCTCGACCGTTCCCCAGTTGGGTACGCTCAGGCGATAGTCGGGCGAGGCGGGCAGGGCGCATTGTCCATCCACCCGGTTCTGGGCAAGCCGCTGACCCAGATCCAGCAGCTTGCCGGGCGAACGGGGCACCAGGGTCGCCGGGTTGAGCCATTCGGCGGCAATGTCGATGCCACGCAGATGCAGCCAGCCCATGCTGCCTCCCAGCACCGCCAGTCCCACCAGGAGCAGGATGGCCAGCAGGGTCAGACTCCCCCGCTCCGACGTTGGTCTGCTCACGGCGACCTTGATCATCGTTTCGTCCGACAGGGTGTCAAGACCCGCCAGCCTGCCTGCGGCGCATGTTGAAAAACGCCGCAGCAAACACCGCTGCGGCTTCTTTGAAAAGCCACAGCAAAGTCCCAGGGCTCTGCCCTGGACCCGCCCGGGGGGGTGACCCCCCTGGACCCGCAGTACGGTTCCCAGAGGTGAGCATGGATGCAACGATGATCGAGGCCCTCACGGCGGTACGTGCACGGCCGTGGCCAGGGGCAGGACGAGGGCGGTGCCGTCCGCCAGCGGGGTGTTCAGGGTAAAAGAGATGCCCACCAATCGGTTGGCAGGTGCCAGGCGCGTGAAAGAGAGACTGCCCGCTGCCACGACCTGGGCCAACAGTCGCTCGTCACCGTTCTTGACCAGATAAATGCCGGCGTCGCCAGGGCGGGTCTGGTGGAGTCGGGTGGTCTCACCAGCGGCGGAAACAAAGGTGATGGCATGATCGGCAACCTGCAGGGTATCCCATTGGGCCTGTCGCACCTCCCGCACCATCCGTTCCATGGCCAGCGTTCCCGCGCTGGCCGCCGGTGCCATGACCGTGGCCAGCCCGTGGGCCTCCAGCAGCATGTGCAACAGAGGGACGCTCGTGCCGGCCACGATGGCCAACAGCGCCAGGGTGGCCACCATCTCGATCAATGTGAAGCCGACCTGGCAAACAGGGCCGTTACCTGGGCGACAGGTTCGCCGGACAGGCGCTGGCGCAGGGTGACGGTGACGCATTTGTAGTCTCCATCCGCATAGGCATGCGGGGTGCATTCCATGATATTGGCTGCCCACCGGGGTTCAGCCCCCCGCAGGGTGATCTGACAGGTCAACGGCAAATCGCCTGCCCAGGGGGTGAGACCGTCGGGTTTGAGACACTCCCCGGCCCGAATCTGCTCGAAGCCGCCCAGTTCCGCGTCCTGGGCATTCATCTGTTCCACCACCGCCTGGGCCAGCCAGTGGCCCTGCATCCCCTCGGTCGCCCAGTGCAGGGAGGAGAACACCTGTCCGAACAGGGGAATGAGACCGGCAGCAGCCAGGCTCACCACCACCATCCAAACAATCAATTCCAGCAGGGAAAATCCCTGGTCAGGCCGCCTGCGGTTCATGGCTGGAGGAGCACGGTACCGGTTCGTGCCGTGACGCGCAGGGTCACGGACTCCTCCCCCATGGTCAGGCGAATGGGCGGACCGGCGGCTTCCGGTTCCCCCATGGCGGCGGTAAAGGAGAGGACAAAAGGGTCCACTGCAACCCCCTGCAGCGGCGGCGGTGCCGGCGTTACCGGCTGGTTTCCGTCATCCACGATGGTATAGGTCGCCTCACCCGTCCGGCGAATGGTAAAGCGTTGGCCCCGTTGCATGGCCAGGGCCTGGGTGTAGCGAATATCCTGGGCCAACCGTTCGGCCTGGGCCCCCAGCAGCAGGGCGGTCGGCCAGCGCGGGGTCGCCACGACCAGTACCATGCTCATCAGCAGCAGGACCATGACCAACTCCAGCAGGGAGAAGCCTGCCGGGAGCATCATTTTGTCCATCTTCACCCCGGGACACCAAACAGGAATGGCGGGTCCAGGGGGGTCACCCCCCTGGCGGGTCCAGGGCAGCGCCCTGGGACTTTGCTGTTGCTTTTCAAAGAAGCCGAAGCGCTTTTTGCTTCGGCACTTTTCAGCATGCGCCGCAGGCAAGCTGGCGGATATGTCATGGCCTATACCCGTCACATGGAGCCAATTGGTTTGATAAATACGGGATTTATGGTGACAAGCAGCCTGCCTGCGGCGCATGTTGGGCGCGCTGCGCGTGACGCAAAAACCGCGTCACGCTTCTCTTAAAATCGCGCCAAAAGGCAACAGCA
>JAMOAX010000110.1:0-9651 GCA_039908555.1 Magnetococcus sp. DMHC-8 | reverse complement strand
CCCCTGGACCCGCAATCGTCCGGGACGATTGAAAGAGTTGTTTTTTGCAGTGCAGTGTCATCGTGTTTGGCATTGCCGTGACCGTTCAAGGAGTGATAAAGAGTCATGCCCAAGATCAAGACCCATCGGGGCGCAGCCAAGCGTTTCAGGACGACTGGCTCCGGCAAGTTGTTGCGCAACAAGGCGTACAAGCGCCACATTCTCACCAAGAAGAGTCCCAAGCGCAAGCGGGGCATGTGTGGGGTTGGCATGGTGGCCGATGTGGATCAGGCGGCCGTGCGGCGGATGCTGCCTAACCTGAATCTGTAGTTTTTTCACGATCATCCAAGGGAGACACGGCCATGCCGCGAGTCAAGCCGAGCGTACCGGCGCGTGAGCGCCACAAAAAAATATTGAAGCTGGCGAAGGGTTATCAGGGTCGCAATGGCAGTTGTCATCGCATTGCCCTGCAAAAGGTGGAGAAAGGGCTGCAGTATGCCTATCGTGACCGGAAAGTGCGGAAGCGGGAGTTCCGGGCCTTGTGGATCACCCGCATCAACGCGGCGGCCCGGTTGAGCGGGCTCTCCTACAGTGTGTTCATGGACGGTCTGCACAAGGCCGGCATTGAGCTGGACCGCAAGGTGCTGGCCGAACTGGCCATTTCCCAGCCGGAAGCGTTTGCCGAACTGGTGCAAAGTGCCAAGACAGCGGTCGCGTGACCATTGACGCCATGCGTACCCGGCTGGAGGCATTGCAACAGGAGGCCCTGGCACATCTGCAGGAGGCCGCATCGGTCGCCGAACTGGAACAGATTCGGGTGCAAACCCTGGGCAAGAAGGGAACATTGACCCAACTGTTGCGGGGTCTGGGCGAGGTGAGTGCTGCGGAGAGGCCGGTGCTGGGCGAGTTGGCCAATGCCCTGAAGACGGCCTTCAACATGGCCCTGGCCGAGCGTCTGGACCGTCTGCAGCAACGGGACCTGGAGTCCCGCCTGCAGGCGGAGCGGCTGGATGTGACCCTGCCGGGTCGTTGTCCGCCACTGGGTGGCGTGCACCCCATCACCCGGGCACTGGGGGAGATCACCGGCATTTTCAGCGGCATGGGATTTCCATCGGCCACCGGTCCCGAGGTGGAGGACGACTGGCACAATTTTGCTGCCCTCAACATACCCGCCGACCATCCGGCGCGGCAGATGCACGACACCTTTTATCTGCCTCCCGGCCCCCGCGGGGAGAAACGTCTGTTGCGCACCCACACCTCGCCGGTGCAGATCCATATCATGGAAAACCGTCGTCCGCCGTTGCGGATGATCGCCCCCGGCAAGGTGTTCCGCTGCGATTCCGACCTGACCCATACACCCATGTTCCACCAGGTGGAGGGGTTTCTGGTGGACGAGGGGGTCCATTTCGGCCAGTTGAAAGGGATTCTCGAACGGTTTTTGCAGGCCTTTTTCGAGCGGGATCTGCCGGTGCGATTCCGGCCCTCCTTTTTTCCCTTCACCGAACCCTCTGCCGAGGTGGACATGGGCTGCCTGTTTTGCGAGGGCCTGGGGTGCCGGGTCTGCAAGGGCAACGGCTGGCTGGAAGTGCTGGGGTGTGGCCTGATCCATCCGGCGGTGCTGGAAAACGTGGGGATTGACCGGGAGCTCTATTCCGGCTTTGCCTTCGGCATGGGGGTGGAACGCCTGGCCATGCTGAAATATGGCATTCAGGATTTGCGGCTGTTCTTCGACAACGACGTGCGCTTTCTGGAGCAGCATGCGCGGTTGTGACCGACAGTCTTTAATCCCAGGGTCCTGCCCTGAAAACGAAAACACATCTGAACCCTGCACAAAACAGACTGTACACCGGTTCGACATCCGTCTTTTTGGTTATATGAAAACCCCTTGACGACTGACAAAGAAAAAATGTCTTTACAACACCGCAATGCCAGGAAAACATGGTTGACACTCCCTCTGTTGACGCAGCTCAAGGGGTATCAGTCAGCCTGGATAAAGGGCGATCTCGTCGCCGGTTTAACCGCGTGCATTGTCATGATCCCTTCCGTTCTGGCCTATGCCGAACTGGTACACATGCCACCCATATCGGGCATTTATGCGGCATTGGCGGCAGCGGTTGGCTATGCTCTGTTTTCTTCTTCTCGACAGGTCATTGCCGGGCCGGATGCGGCCATTGGTCTGCTGGCTGGTGCAGCCATTTTGCCATTGGCTGCCGGGGATTCTGCTCGGATCGCGATGCTGTCCGCCATTCTGGCGATATTGTCCGGCATTATCTTGATGCTGGCAGCCCGTTTGCGGGTGGGTGCCATTGCCGATTTTCTTTCACGTCCGGTATTGGTTGGCTATCTGAACGGCGCATCACTGGTGCTTGTCTCCACCCAGCTGGGTAAACTGTTTGCCATTAAAACCGAAGGGGAGGAATTTTTTAATATCCTGTGGCAGATTGTGCAAAAGTTGCCTGAAACCCATCCCCCCACTTTGCTGTTTGGTGTACTCATGATCCTGTTCATGGTCCTCCTGGCGCGGGTGTTGCCCATTATTCCTGGGGCCCTGGCTGTTTCGGTGGTTGCCATACTGGCCACCCGCTGGTTGGGGTTGGGAGAAATGGGGGTGGCCCTGGTGGGGCGGGTGCCTGTCGGCGTGCCGGATTTTTTCATACCCAGCATGCAATGGTCAGATATTCCAGCCTTGGCTCCGGCAGCCATGGCCATTGCCTTTCTGGCCTTTTCCGACGGCATTCTGTTGGCCCAGGTGTTTGCCGACAAAAATCGATATGAGATTCATGCCAACCGGGAATTGACGGCTTTGGGTGTTGCCAATATCAGTGCGGGCATCCTGCAAGGGTTTCCAGTCTCCGCCAGCCAGTCACGCACCTCCATTGTCGATGCAGCGGGGGGGAGAACCCAGGTTGCTCAGTTGGTTGCCGCTTGTGGTCTACTGCTGTTTCTCTATCTCGGGACAGACTTGCTCATCTTCCTGCCCAAGGTGGCACTGGCCGCCATACTGATCGTGACGGCCCTGGGCATGTTGGAGTTGACCGCCCTGCGTGATCTCTATCGCATGGATCAATTTGAATGTTTCATGTCGATTGCCGTGACCGGAGCCATTCTGGTGGCAGGGGTGGTACCAGGCATTATTATGGGGTTGTTGATTGCCTTGATCGGTATTATCGTGGAAATGTCCCGCCCTGGAGATGCGGTACTGCAACGACTGGGTCCGGGGAAAAAATTTCATGATTTTGGGAAAAAGATCATCACGGACCTTGAGGCAGAAACGGTTCCTGGTTTGCTGGTTTATCGTCTGTACTCCCCATTGATTTTTGCCAACGCCCGCCATGTGATAAACCGTTTGCGCAGCCTGGTCGCGACAGCGGAACCGCCTGTCAAATGGATCGTTATCGACGCCCAGGCCATTACCGACATGGACATTACCGCTGGACAACGTTTTGCCGAATGGTACCGTGAAATGCGATCCGCTGATATCGAGATAAAGATTGCCGATGCCCCGCGGCCCTTCCTGATCCAGTTGGAAAAGGTGGGTATTTCCGAAAAAATTGGTTCCAGTCAGTTCTACGGTTCGGTAAGAAAGGCTGTGGAGGATTATGAAGCCATTCAACTACCTGTTCGAGAGGTCGCTCTGCTGGTACAGAATGACGATTATACGGAGACATATCAGATGGTGTTCCGCCGGGAGGGGTCCAATCTGACTGCCACCTGTTCCTGCGACCATGGGGAAGAGGATACCATCTGTCGTCATCTTTTTTGCGTACTGACAGGAGAATTGGGTGGGTTGACCCTATTGGAAGGCACGAGAAAAGATGTGGATTGCATCGTGGAAATGGTGATGGGGACAGATGTTGATGTGGCCCTGCAAAAAATGATCGCCGTCGACAAAACCGTGCAGGCCACCCTGCAAGAATATCACAAAGCAAAAGAAACGTTACGCAAATCAGTAGATGACTGACCATCGAACAGCAGGGGCATGCACAGGATGGCCTTGCTCATCGTTTCGTCCGGCAGAGCGTCAGGTTTCGCCAGCTTGCCTGCGGCGCATATTGCAAAGGCCGCAGCAAAAACCGGCTGCGGCTCTTTTGAAAGCAACAGCAACGCCAGCTTGCCTGCGGCGCATGTTGCAAAGGCCGCAGCAAAAACCAGCTGCGGCTCTTTTGAAAGCAACAGCAACGGCAAAGTCCCAGGGCGCTGCCCTGGACCCGCCAGGGGGGTGACCCCCCTGGACCCGCCATACGACACATCCCGCCATGGGTGCGGTTTAAAAACTTTCAAACTGGTCATCCGAATGGGCCATCTTCAGGTCGACTCCGCCGGCTTTGTGGGCGACAACCGCGGTGGGTTTGCGCCCTGGCGCAGGCAGTGACTTGTTCTTCTGGCGATGCACAACCGGGGGCTCGGAGCGCTGTGGCCGTTGCGCCGGCTTCCGTCGCGCTGCACTGCCATGCTGGCCAAGATTGAAGAAAGAAATGGCCTGGGCCATCAAATCGGACTGCGCACTCAACTCTTCTGCCGTCGCCGCCATCTCTTCCGAGGCTCCGGCGTTTTTCTGAATCACCTGATCCAGTTGCTGAATGGCCTGATTGATTTGCGTCGCTCCCTGGTTTTGCTCCTGGCTGGAGGCCGCAATCTCCTGGATCAACTCTGCCGTCTTCTGAATATCCGGCACCAGCTTGTTGATGATACCCCCGGCCTTTTCCGCCACTTCAACGCTGGAGGCGGAAAGCTGGCTGATTTCCCCCGCCGCCGACTGACTGCGCTCGGCCAGTTTTCTCACCTCGGCGGCCACCACGGCAAACCCCTTGCCATGCTCACCGGCCCGGGCGGCCTCAATGGCGGCATTCAAGGCCAACAGATTGGTCTGCCGGGCAATCTCCTCAATGATACCAATTTTGGAAGCAATCTCCTTCATGGCCTGCACGGCTTGACTCACGGCAACGCCCCCGTCCGCGGCATCCTTGGCAGCTCTTTGGGCAATGTTTTGCGTCGTGTTGGCGTTGTCGGTGTTCTGACTGATATTGGAGGACATCTCCTCCATGGACGACGAGGTCTCCTCAACGGAGGCCGCCTGTTCCGTCGCACCCTGGGAAAGATTTTGCGCGGCATCCGAAATCTCATTGCTGCCGATGGCAACCTGCTCCGCTGCTGTCGAAACCTCGCCAATCACCTCCCGCAGTTTGCTGGCCATGTCGTTCATGGCCTCACCCAGCCGACCCACCTCGTCCTTGCGGTCCACCCGAATGGACTGGGTCAAATCACCACCAGACAAGGCCTCCGCCAACCGCACCCCTTCGTTCAAGGGCACGGTAATGGAGCGGGAAATGCCATACCCCATCAGCATACCCAGCACAATGGCAACCAGGATGAGGCCGATCATGATGGCACGGCTTTTGTGGTACAACGCAGTATTCTCGTCCGATGCCTGTTTGGCACGCGCCTCTTTCTGCGCGGCCAACTCTTCCAGCAGGGCATCAATCACCTTCACCTTTTCCATCCCCTTGCCAAAGGCCAGGGTCACCGTGTCCCGGACCGGGGGCGATGCCTCGCTCTTTGCCTGGCGCATCATTTCATCGTGAATCGGCTTCCATTCGGCAACAGCCGCATCCACCTTGGCCAACATGGCTTTGCCCTGTTCGCTCACAAACCTGGGCCTGGCGGCGGCCAGTTGTTTTTGCATTTCGGCAAAATATGCGGCTGTCCTGGATATCTGTTTTTCCTTCTCTTCCTGGCTGGGAGCAAGCAGGACGCCCCGCTCTGCCCGGGTCATCAGGATCAGTTGGATGTTGGCCTCTTTGATGGTACTCAGGCCCAACGCCTCCAACTCGTACAGATTGGTGTCGGCATCATCCAACGCACCCATGTTGACGATCCCAACCCAACCCACCATCAGCATCATGGCAGAGACCAGCAGGAACGCAAGAAGCAGTTTAAATTCTATTTTCAGATCTTTAATCCATTGCATCGACCAACTCCCCATTGTTGATGAAGGTTATGAGCATCGTTTCGCCCGGTGGGCCACTGGACCGACAAACCCGAATTGACGGGTGCAAGCCGTTCCAACATCGCCAGATTGCCTGCGGCGCATGTTGAAAACGCCGCAGCAAAAAGCGGCTGCGGCTCCTTTGAAAAACAACGGCAACGTCCCAGGGCGCTGCCCTGGACCCGCCAGGGGGGTGACCCCCCTGGACCCGCAATAACGACGTATCAAAACAGGCGCAGTTCAGGACTGCTTCGGCAGGATCTCGATCAGCTCCACCTCAAAGATCAGGGTGGACATTTCCGGGATCAACAGACCGGCACCGGTATTGCCGTAGGCGCGTTCGGGAGGGACGACGAACCGGTATTGACTGCCCACCGCCATCAACTGCAAACCCTCCCGCCACCCGGAAATGACCTCCAGCAGACTGATCTCCAGGGGCATCTGTCGGGCATAGGAGCTGTCAAATTCGACACCGTTGACCAGGCGTCCCTGGTAGTGGACCACCACCTGGCTGGACGAACCCGGTCTGGGTCCCTCGGCCGCCCGCAACACCTCCCATTGCAGGCCAGTCTGGGTGGTGGTCACCTCCGGACGCCGGCCATTCTCCTGACGGAAGCGATCCCCCGCCTTTTCGTGGTAATCCGCCCGTTTGCGACCCAGCAAAAAGTTGAACAGCACGGTGCGAATGACGCCAAAGTTAATTATCACGTTGATACCCCGTTGGTGGAAGTGGCCTGAATCATCGTTGCGTCCGGCAGAGTGTGTTCAAACCCGCCAGTCTGCCTGCGGCGCATGCTGAAAATGCCGCAGCGAAAAGCATGCTGCGGCTGCTTTGAAAGTCAACAGCAACGGCAAAACCCCAGGGCGCTGCCCTGGACCCGCCAGGGGGGTGACCACCCTGGACCCGCATCAATACCGCACCAGCTTGACCTCCAGGACATTCGGCACCTCCCGCAACGCCTGCATGATTTTGACCGGCACATCCTGATCCACATTGATGAAAGCAATGGCCCGCCCACCGGCGGCCGCCCGACCCAGATGAAAATTGGCAATGTTGATACCCGCATTGCCCAGAATGGTGCCCACCCGCCCGATCAAGCCCGGACTGTCCTGGTTGGCAACAAACAGCAGATTGCCCTCCGGGGTCGCCTCGATGGGCACCTGGTTCATGGAAACCACCCGGGGCTGCTGACCGTTGTTGAACAGGGTTCCGGAAATACAACGCTCACCCCGCTCCGTGACGATGGCCACCGTGATCATGGAGGTAAAACCGGTTCGACACCGCTTGTTGCTCGCCTCCACCACCTCGATACCCCGCTCCTCGGCAATCAGCGGTGCATTGACAATGTTGACCCCGGTTTCCAGGATCGGCGTCAGCAGGCTGTTCAGCAGGACATTGGTGATCGGTTTGCGATTGAGTTGGGACACCTCCCCCTCATAGGTGATCTCGATCCGCTCGATGCCGGTCTCGGTCAACTGCCCCATCATGGTGCCCAGCTTGTCCGCCAGATTGAGGAAAGGCCGCAAAACGGGCAGCTCCCCTTCCGACACCGCCGGAATGTTCAAGGCGTTTTGCACCGTGCCGTTGAGCAAAAAATCGGCAATCTGCTCGGCAATCTGCACCGCCACATTCTCCTGTGCCTCCACCGTGGAAGCCCCCAGATGGGGGGTGCAAACCACATTTTCCAGCTCGAACAGAGGATGTTGCACCGCCGGTTCCTGTTCAAAGACATCCAACGCCGCCGCAAAGACCTTGCCGGACTGGAGTGCCGCATACAGGGCCGCCTCGTCAATGATCCCGCCCCGGGCGCAATTGACCACAATCACCCCTTTTTTCATTTTGGCAAAGGCCTCTGCGTTGACAATGTGCCGGGTCTGCGGCGTCAGTGGGGTGTGCACCGTCAGCAGGTCCAGGCGCGGCCAGAACAGGTCCAGATTGTCGATCAGCTCCACCCCCATATCCTCCGCCCGCTGCCGGGAGAGAAAGGGATCATAGGCAATCACATGCATCTTCAACCCCTGGAACCGTTCCACCACCAGCGCACCGATGTTGCCGGTGCCGATGATGCCCAGGATCTTGCCCCCCAACTCCCGCCCCATGAACCGATTTTTTTCCCACTTGCCCGCCTTGGTGGAGGCGGTGGCCGCACTGATGTGCCGGGAAGCCGCCAGTGCCAGTGCCACCGTATGCTCCGCCGTCGTCACCGAATTGCCAAACGGCGCATTCATGACGATCACCCCCTGCTTGGAAGCCGCCGGAATGTCCACATTGTCCACACCGATACCCGCCCGACCGATCACCCGCAACCGGGGTGCCGACCGGAGCAGCTCACCCGTCAATCTGGTGGCCGAACGAATGGCCACACCGTCATAATGGGATAATATTTCCATCAGCTCCGCCGCCGACAAACCGGGACGGACATCCACCTCCACACCACGGGCGCGAAAGACCTCCTCCGCCTTGGAAGACATTTTATCGGCAATCAAAACCTTTGGCATGACAACATTCCTTTGTCCTGCTCCCGTCTGTTGCGGTACAAAAACGGGAGTCTTGGGGGTTGATCGGTATTTTTCACGTTGCAAACAGGATGGGAAACGGGTAGCCCTGACAGCACAGCCCAACTTTCTAACACATGGTGGCAATAATGACAAGCACGACACGACCCCGTCCTCCCACCGTGCTGGTGGTGGCCGGGTCCGATCCCACCGCCGGGGCGGGTTTGCAGGCCGATCTGAAAACCATCACCTGCCTGGGGGGCTATGCCCTGACGGCGGTCACTGCCATCACGGTGCAGGATACCCGGCGGGTTGATCAGGTCCATCCCCTGCCCGCCTGGCAGGTTGCCCAACAAATGCGGGTCTGTCTGGCCGATCTGCCGGTGGATTGCATCAAACTGGGCATGCTGGCCACGGCGGACATTGTCCTGGCGGTGACCGGGGTGCTGCACGAATGGCCCCATATACCCGTGGTGGCCGATCCCGTATTGGCCGGCACCGGGGGAGGCACCCTGCTCGACGCGGGGGGGCGGGACAGCCTGTTGCAACACCTGCTGCCGCGGGTCGCCCTCCTGACTCCCAACCTGCCGGAGGCCCAGGCCCTCAGCGGCCTGACCGTGCAATCGCTGCCGGAAATGGAACAGGCGGCACGCCATCTGGCCGGTCAAACCCGAACTGCCATTCTGGTTACTGGTGGTCACCTGCCGGGCGAGGAGTTGGTTGATCTGTTGTGGCATGCGCAACAGGTGCGCCACTTTCACAGCCGGCGGCGGCCGGGACCGGGGTTCCATGGCACCGGCTGTACCCTGGCCTCTGCCATCGCCGTTGGCCTGGCTCTGGGCAACCCTCTGGAAGAGGCCGTGCAGGCCGGCCTGACCCATGTCCGGCGTGCCATGGAAAACAGTCTGGCACTGGGCCGGGGACAACGTCTGCTCCATCACTGCCCGTAGCACCCGATCTGCCGGGATGACAAGGTTGAATTGAAGGACAAAGTTTTATGGGGTCCAGGGGAGATTATCTCCCCTGGCGGGTCCAGGGCAGCGCCCTGGGACTTTGCTGTTGACTTTGAAAAGCAGCCGCAGCGGTGTTTGCTGCGGCTTTTTCAGCATGCGCCGCAGGCAAACTGGCGAGTCTCCCGGGTCTTGCGGTCATCCGCAGCCTGCCTGCGGCGCACGCTGAAAAACGCCGCA
>JAMOAX010000288.1:0-1873 GCA_039908555.1 Magnetococcus sp. DMHC-8 | reverse complement strand
CATATTTAGATACCTTCGACGATTCTGCGCCCTCACAAACATGGAAATCGACCAGCAAAGTCATTCAATACACAATATCATTAAAGGATAAAAACGGAAATGCCGAGCGGCGAGCCGTTGGGATTGGCCGGATAGTGTTCCGTGATACCGCCCCGATTGTCCACAAACTGCAAGGCGACCTGGCCCTGGGCCAACAACTGATCGGCCTGCGCCGGCTGGTCAAAGACCGCCCGCCCTTCTCCATGGGAACAGGGGACCGCCAGTTGCGATCCCGCCAGTCCGGCCAGCAATACCGACCGATTGGTCGGGATGGTCACCAGGTTAAAACGGGCCTCGAACCGCCCGCTCCGGTTGGCGACAAAACGGGGCCACCGCTCGGCGCCGGGAATCAGGGTGCGTAGTTGGCTCAACATCTGGCAGCCGTTGCAAACCCCCAGGGTAAAGGTGTCGGGACGCTGAAAAAAGGTGGCAAATGCTTCGCGCAGGGCGGCATTGAACAGAATGGATTTGGCCCACCCGGCCCCGGCCCCCAGGACATCGCCGTAGGAAAAGCCGCCGCAGACCGCCATGCCCTGGCAGGAGTCCAGTGCCTGCCGCCCTGCCAGGAGATCACTCATGGGCAGATCCACCGGCTCGAAGCCCGCCCGGTGAAAGGCTGCTGCCATTTCCACCTGCCCGTTGGTGCCCTGTTCACGCAGGATGACCACTCTGGGTCGCCGACCGGTGCCGATCAGGGGGAATCGGGTCGGCGCACAGCGTAACCGGATCGTCAACCCCGGGTCCTGCGCATCCAGCAGGGCATCATATTCCTGCCGGGCGCAGGCCGGGTCATCCCGCAGGGTGCGCAGGCGCCAGCCGGTTTCGGCCCAGACGCGCTGCCAGTCGACCCGACCGGCCTGCAACAGCGGAGCGCCCCGCCAGAGAAAACGGATCTGATCGTCGTCGTTCAGAGTACCGACAGCCCGGACATGACCGGCGTTGCGCAACCGCTCCAGCACCTGGGCCAGGTCGGCCTGGGCCACCTGCAAGACCGCCCCCACCTCTTCGCTGAACAGGATGGCCAGGGGGTCCGCGCCCAGTTCAGCCAATTCCACCGTCAATCCGGTATGCCCGGCAAAGGCCATCTCGCAAAGGGTGACAAAGAGGCCTCCATCGCTGCGGTCATGATAGGCCAGAATTTTGCCTGCCTGATTCAGGTCCTGGATGGCGGCAAAGAAGGCTTGCAGCAGCTCCGGGGCATCCAGGTCCGCCGGTTCGTTGCCCAGTTGCGCAAAGACCTGGGCCAGGGCCGAACCGCCCAGGCGATTTTTTTGCCGACCCAGGTCCACCACGATGAGCGCTGTGGCGCCCCGATCCCGCCGCAGCAGCGGGGTCAGAGTCCGACGTACATCCTCCACCGGCGCAAAGGCGGAAATGATGAGGGAGACCGGCGCGGTCACCTGTCGTGTTCCGGCAGAGGTCTGCCAGACGGTCTTCATGGAGAGGGAATCCTTGCCCACCGGGATGCCGATGCCCAGCGCCGGACACAGTTCCAGTCCGACAGCCCGCACCGTGTCGAACAGCCGGGCATCCTCGCCGGGATGACCGGCGGCGGCCATCCAGTTGGCGGACAGCTTGAGTCGGCTCAGCGGGCCGATGGCGGCGGCGGCCAGATTGGTGACCGCCTCGGCAATGGCCAACCGGGCGGCGGCGGGACCGTCGATCAACGCCACCGGAGTACGTTCGCCCATGGCCATGGCCTCTCCGGCGTACCCTTCGTAGCCCCGACTGGTAACGGCGACATCGGCGACTGGCACCTGCCAGGGGCCCACCATTTGGTCACGGCAGACCAGACCGGTCACCGACCGGTCACCGATGGTGATCAGAAAACCCT
>JAMOAX010000287.1:0-1877 GCA_039908555.1 Magnetococcus sp. DMHC-8 | reverse complement strand
CCGGCTTGAGTGGGAGGCCGCCAAACAAACAGGGAGTCACCGTGCCCGACTTTCGCTACTCTGCCCGCCACCAGCAGGAGATCGTCTCAGGCATTGTCCAGGCCGCCGACAGCACCGCCGCGGCCTCCCAGTTGCTGGCCCAGCGCCTGGAACCATTGACCATCGAACCTCTTCCGGCACCGATGCCCTGGCTGCTCTCCTGGCCACGCTTCATCCGCGCCACCACCCCGGATCGGGAGGCGCTGCTCCTCTTTTCCCGACAGATGGCCGCCCTGCTGCAGGCCGGCATTCCCCTGATCCGGGCCCTGCACGGCGTGCGGGATCATCTCCGGCAGGCGACCCTGCAGGCCGCCCTGGACAAGGTGATTGAAGATCTGCAATCCGGTCGGGATCTGGCCACGGCCATGGCCGCGCATCCCGCCGTTTTTGGACGCCTGCTGCCTCGCCTGGTCCGCATGGGAGAACAGACCGGTCGGCTGGACGAGGCTTTCCACCACCTGTTTCTGTACCTGGAAATGGACCGGGATATCCGGCGCCGCCTCCGGACTGCCCTGCGCTATCCGGCCATGGTGCTGCTGACGGCGATCATCGCCCTGTTCGTGGTCACCGGCTTTGTCATACCGGCCTTCGCCGGTCTGTTTGCCCGGTTTGGCGCCGACCTGCCCCTGATGACCCGCATCCTGATGGCCGTCTCCCGGTTTATCCAGGCCGATTGGCCGGTGCTCCTGGCCGGCCTGGCCGGCCTGCTCTATCTGGTGCCGGTCATCCTGCGGACCCGTGTGGGCCGGGACTGGTGGGACCGGCAGATCCTGCGCCTGCCCCTGGTGGGTTCCATCATCCACCGTGCCCTGCTGGCCCGACTGGCCCGCACCTTTGCCCTGGGCGCCCGTGCCGGTCTGACGGTGGCACAGTCCCTGGGCATGGTGGGCGAGACGCTGGACAACCGCTGCATGGCCCGGCAACTCGCCACCATGCGTGAACGGGTGGAACGGGGCGACAGCATGACCCAGGCAGCCCACCACAGTGGCCTGTTTCCGCCCATGATGCTGCAAATGCTGGCCATCGGCGAACAGACCGGCAACCTGGAAGAGATGCTGGGCGAAGTGGCCCGTTTTTATGATCGGGAGGTGGAATATGCCATCCAATCCCTGAGCGCCCTGGTGGAACCGGTGCTCACCGCCCTGGTGGCCGCCCTGGTCCTGGTGCTGGCCCTGGGCATCTTTTTGCCCATGTGGAATCTGGGCTCGGTGGCCCTGGGACGAAAAGGAGTCATGTGATGAACAGACCGGCGCCCCGCCCCGGCAACAACCCTGGGCCGGCAGGCTTCACCCTCATTGAGCTGATCATGGTGATCGTGCTGCTGGGCATTCTGGCGGCGGTGGCCGCCCCCAAATTTGCCGATCTGAGCAACGAGGCGGAGGAGGCGGCGGCCTCGGGGGTCTTCGCAGCGGCCCAGTCGGCGGCGGCTATCAATTTTGCGGCCAATCGGGCAGGCAAGTCATTGACCCTGATCAGCTCGGGTGCCACCCTGGCCGCCGCCCTGGACGGCGGCGCCCCCGACGGTTGGTCGGCCTCCGGCATGACCCTCACCCATCTTGGCAAGAACGGTGTCACCTACACCGTGACGGTCAGCAGTGCCGAAACCGGCTCGGCCAAGGCCCAACTGACCCGCAACTGGTGAGCCGTCCACCCTGAACCTGACGGGATTGCAGAATATATGATTGATTTAAAATATAAAAATTTATATGGGGTCCAGGGGAGATTATCTCCCCTGGCGGGTCCAGGGCAGCGCCCTGGGACTTTGCTGTTGTGTGCCCGGCATGGCACACATACTTGGAGGTGAAAGTCCTCTACAGGCCCGGTAAGGGGAACTGTTA
>JAMOAX010000286.1:0-1893 GCA_039908555.1 Magnetococcus sp. DMHC-8 | reverse complement strand
GCCAGCTACGACGACTTCAAGGTGCTGCATAAACCGCCGTATACGGAACCGTATGTACGGTGGTGTGGGAGGACGGCGGGGGCGACCCCGCCTCCTACCCGATGCTTTTGCTTTTCTAAAGAAGCCGCAGCGGTGTTTGCTGCGGCGTTTTTCAGCAAGCGCCGCAGGCAAGCTGGCGAAATGGCACACTCTGCCGGACAAAACGCTGATCAAAGCCGTGCCATGGGCCGTGCCATGGGCCGTGCCATGGGCCGTGCCATGGACCGTGCCATGGCATTATTGTTGGGATGAAAATGGATGTCACACCCCTTTTTGCCACAGTTGCCGCATGACTGGTGGTCTCCGGAAGAGTGTTTCCGGCGATTCGGTCTGCCTGATTCCCTGCGATTGCAGGGGGCCTTGTGTTGCACGGATTCCCTGACCCGGCATCTGGAACAGCAGACCGGCCAGACGGTGAGCATTCGCCTGGAGAGTCAGTTGCCCGTGCTGGATGGGCAGGCGGAATCCTGTTTGTGGGACCGTCAACACGCTTTGCCGCCTGACAGTGTTATTTTGGCGCGTAGTGCCTGGCTGGTATTGGGTGAGCGGGAGTGGGTATATGCCCATTCCCAGGTGGCCGTGGACCGGTTGCCGGTCGCGGCCAGGGCGGCCGTCGAACGGGGTGCGGAGCCGTTGGGTTCCGTGTTCCTGGAGCGGGAGGGGCGGGTCGAACGGACCGATCTGGAGCTGACCAGGGCAGTCGTTCCGGAGCTGGCACGCCATCTGGGTGATGGCGCAGCGCAGACTTACTGGTGCCGACGTTCCCTGTTTCGGGTCGACCAGGCAATACGGGCCCGCATCTTTGAAATTTTTTTGCCCGATCTGCTGTCATGAATCATTGGATTGACCACCTTCCTTTTCCGCTGCTGCGGGAATCGTTGCGGTTGATGCGGGTGGATCGGCCCATTGGCACCTGGCTGGTGTTGTGGCCCTGTCTGTGGTCTTTGCTGGCGGCGGCCAAACCGGGTTATCCGGATGGGTCGTTGCTGGGCCTGTTTGTGCTGGGATCATTTTTGATGCGTTCGGCGGGTTGTGTCGCCAATGATCTGGCCGATCAGGATTTTGATCCTCATGTGGCGCGCACCCGGGATCGTCCTTTGGCGGCCCGGCGTATTTCCACACGGGCGGCCAAATGGCTGTTGCTGGCACTGCTGGGCTGTTCTCTGTGGTTGGCCTGGCAATTGAATTGGCTGGCCATCCAACTGTCGGCAGTGGGTGGCTTGCTGGCGGTCACCTATCCGTTCACCAAGCGGTTTGTGCCCTGGCCGCAATTTTATCTGGGTGCGGCCTTTGGTTGGGGAGTCATCGTGGCCTGGGGCGCCTCGGCCAATCTGCTCTCCTGGGAGGCATGGCTGCTGTTTGCGGCTACTCTGACCTGGACGGCGGGCTATGACACCCTGTACGCCCTGATGGACATCCAGGATGACCTGCGCATTGGTGTCCAGTCGACTGCCATCCTGTTTGGTCGCTGGGCCATCCCTGTGGTGGCGGGGCTCTATCTGGTGACGTTGGGGTTGTTGGCAGTGGTGGGGTGGCGACTGGCGTTTGCCCTGCCATTTTACGTGGTCTTGCTGGTTGCCGGTCTGCAGATGGCCTGGCAGATCGTGGTGGCGGGCCGGGGTGATTATTTTTCAGCCTTTCTCAGCAACAAATGGCTGGGTGCGTTGATTCTGATTGGCATCCTGCTGGGATGAGTGCAGCGACGGGGTGCCTCGTCCTTCTTCATCCCTGGAAACCCTGCCGGGATTGCGGGTCCAGGGGGGTCACCCCCCTGGCGGGTCCAGGGCAGCGCCCTGGGACTTTGCTGTTGTGTGCCCGGCATGGCACACATACTTGGAGGTGAAAGTCCTCTAC
>JAMOAX010000285.1:0-1911 GCA_039908555.1 Magnetococcus sp. DMHC-8 | reverse complement strand
ATAATCTCCCCTGGACCCCATGAAACTTTACCTGTCAATTCCGGTTTGTTACCCCACTACCGGCCCAGCACCACCTCCGACACGAATTTGACCCCGAAAAAGGCCAGTGCCAGGAAGAGATACCCCCACAGGGTGAAGCGGACGGCCCGTCGTCCGCGCCAACCCTGAAAATGCCGCCCCAGCAGCAGGGTGCCGAACACCAGCCAGGTTGCCCAGGTGAAGACCTGTTTGTGGTTGAAGGCCAGGGCCGTGCCCCGTTCCGCATAGGCATACCAGCCGCCGGTCAGCATGCTGGCCGTCAGCAGGGCAAACCCCATGGTCACCATGAGAAACAGGGTCTCCTCCAGGGCATCCAGGGGGGGGAGCGAGGCGAACAGGTCACCCAGGTGCTTGGTGCGCAGGGCATGTTCCTGAAAGGCATCCATCAACGCCAGGATGGCGGCGATGCTGAACAGTCCGTATGCCAGCAGTGACAGCACCAGGTGGCTCAGCAGCAGGGGATCGGTCATCACCCGCAGGTCGGGATGGGTCACGGGCAGGAGGCGGGAGCCGGTCAGGGCGAAGACCATCAGGGGCAGCAACAGGACGCCGACCGTGCGCGCCTCCTGCCGGTGGATGCGCCACCAGAGCAGGTAGAGGCCACCCATGGTCAGGGCCGACAACTCCAGGGAGGCGCCCAGGTTGACGGCCAGCGCGCCGTGTTCGGCCACGAACAGGCGCACCAGGGGTACCCATTGGGTCAGCCAACCGGCCAGCACCAGCCACCAGCTCAATACCGAGGGGCGGATGCCCCGCAGATGGTTGTAGGTGACCCACACCGCTGCCACCGCATAGGCACCCACTGCGCCTCCCCAAAAGACAAACTCTTTCATCCCCAGGCTCCGTTGAACCCTTGCATGTGTGAGAGGGACTGTCGATATTCTGGGTATCGCCAGTCCGGGTGTCCCGTGTCAAAAAGGATGGGCGGCACGCGGAAGCCTGTTGTGTTGACCCGCCTGGCCGGGTGATCGGCGCCCTGCCGTCCACTGTTTCAACCTGTCAGATCCGGGAAAAGTCATGTCGGATTGCACCATGATCGTCCTTGCCGCCGGTCGGGGTGAACGGTTTGGTGGTCCGTTGCCCAAACAGTACCTGCCTCTGGGTGGTCGGCCCCTGCTGTGGCACACCCTGAGCCGACTGCATCGTCATGCGCAGATAGGCCGCATCATACCAGTAATCGCCCCCGCCGGGGAGCTCTTTTGGCAACAGGCCATGCACGGTTTGTTGCATGACCTGCCCAAGGTGACCGCACCGGTGTCGGGCGGTACGGAGCGGCAACACTCGGTGCACCAGGCGCTGTGCACCCTGGATCTGGCAGAGGATGCCTGGGTCGGCATCCACGATGGTGCCAGACCGCTGGTGGATGCCGACCTGCTGGATCGGTTGCTGATGGCCAGGGCGCGGGGTGATGCCATCATTCCTGCGCTGGCCGCCAGTGATACGGTCAAACAGGTGGATGCCGACGGGTGGATCAAGGCCACCCTTGACCGGAACAGTATCTGCTTCGTGCAGACACCGCAACTGTTTCGTTTCGGATGGATACGTCAGGCCCACCGGCAGGCGGCGGCGACCGGTTTTGTGGGTACCGACGATGCGTCCCTGGTGGAACGGTTGGGCCGACCGGTGGTGGTTGTGCCGGGTTCGGCCCGCAACATCAAGATCACCCACCCCCTGGATCGGGCCTGGGCAGAGTGGTTGCTGAACGAGGAGGCGTCATGACTATGCGGGTGGGACAGGGTTTTGATGTGCATCGCTGGGTGACGGGGCGTCCCCTGGTGCTGGGGGGGGTGGTGATTCCCCACGAACAGGGTCTGTTGGGCCATTCCGATGCCGACGTGTTGTTGCATGCCATCATGGATGCCCTGCTGGGGG
>JAMOAX010000284.1:0-1912 GCA_039908555.1 Magnetococcus sp. DMHC-8 | reverse complement strand
TTTTTGCTGCGGCGCCCTCAACATGCGCCGCAGGCAATCTGGCGATTCTGGAGAAGCTTTTTAAAGTCAACAGCAAGATCCCAGGGCGCTGCCCTGGACCCGCCAGGGGGGTGACCCCCCTGGACCCGCAATAGTGACACCCGGCCGAACCAAAAGACAACCCAGGTCGTGCTTCCTCATAGCATGGCGACCGGCCGGTGTCAATGCAAGCGCCGGGCACAACCGGCCTGCACCAGGGGGTGCAGCGTACCATCCTCCAGCAGCAGGCCAACCTGCCGCAAGCGGTCTTGCAGGTCATCCAGGGCAACCGGCGCCGCCACCATCCCTGACAGACGAAGCAACGCCATCCAGGTGGCATCACCCGGCCAGATGACGGTCTCATAGTGCACCAGCAACCGCTCCACCTGCTCCTCCACCGTGCCCGGCTGCCACAGGAGAGCCAGCCGTTCCCGGTTGGCCATGCTGCCCTGATAATAACACGACCACAACCGGCCCAGCAGCGTCAGCAACAGGGCATGCCCCCGCAACGCCTTGACCACCGGACGAAAATCGGCAAACTTGCCACGCACTCCCAACTCATGCAGCAGTTGGGTGGCCTCGTTCTCCTTCAGGTTGTCCAGCGCCAGCACCCGGCCCGGCCCGGTCTGCGCCCCGGTCGGTCCACCCACCGCCGGGCGGGCGGTGCACACCACCAGACGGTCCTGCCATACCGCCGGCCGGGCCGCCGCACCATCCAGCCACCGCAGCAGGGCCTGCAGATCGGGGTCGGCACCACGGCTCTCCCCGTCCGCGCCGGCGACAGCCAATGGCTCCAGACCATCCAGCAACACCAGACACGGCCGCTCCCGCAGACCATCCCACAACCGCTCGACCAGCGCCTCCCCGTCGGTTGCCGCCCCGTCCGCCGGACCGAAAAAAACAGCAACCTGCTCAAAAAAGCCCCGGACCGCCGCCCCGGACTGCCCCGCATCGCCTCCGGCGAAGGACCAGTACAGACAGGGCAACCCCCGCTCCGTACCGCAACGGTCCGCCCAGTGGCGCAACAGCCGGGTTTTGCCCACCCCGTCGGCGGCTACGAGGGTGACCATGGCCACCTGCTCATCAGCCAGCCACTCGTCCAGGCGGGCCAACGCCGCCGACCGCCCCACCCAGGGCAGCCGGTCGGGCAGCCGGGAGAAGTCTGCCGGCAACGGCACCGGTCCGACCGGTACAGGGGGCTCCTCCCGGGCCGGCTCGACCACAACGGGCGCCGCCACCGCCGCCTGCACCTGGGCCGCCGCCCGCCGCCGTTCGCTGGCGGCCTGGGCCAGACGGGCCGCTGCGGCCGCCTGGGCCAGCAGCCGCCGGCGGCGCCACAGCAAACCCGCCACCAGCCCTGCCAGGAACATGAGCATCACGAGCAGCGGCGCATGTCCGGCCAGCCAGACCTCCGGTGCATCGGCCATGGCCACACCGGCCTTGAGTGTTGTTTCGTCCACTGTTCACCCCCGGAAAACCAGACAGGATTGCGGGTCCAGGGGGGTCACCCCCCTGGCGGGTCCAGGGCAGAGCCCTGGGACTTTGCCGTTGCCGTTGCTGTTGCCTTTAAAGAAAGCCGCAGCCGCTGTTTGCTGCGGCCTTTTCAACAAGCGCCGCAGGCAATCTGGAGAAAGCCGCAGCCGCTGTTTGCTGCGGCCTTTTCAACAAGCGCCGCAGGCAATCTGGCGACTTTTAAAGAAAGCCGCAGCCGCTGTTTGCTGCGGCCTTTTCAACAAGCGCCGCAGGCAATCTGGCGATATTGGCATGGCTTGCGCCCATCGGCCTTGATCATCGTTTCGTCCAACAGGGTGTCAAAACCCGCCAGCCTGCCTGCGGCGCATGCTGAGGGCGCCGAAGCAAAAACCGGCTTCGGCTTTCTTGAAAAGCAACAGCA
>JAMOAX010000109.1:0-9833 GCA_039908555.1 Magnetococcus sp. DMHC-8 | reverse complement strand
CCAACATGACGGTTGATGAGCTTGAAATGTATGACAAGGCCGGTATCGCCATCGCGGATGCGCGGGGTGCGGTCGAGCAGAGTCGACAAGAAGGCCGCCAGGAAGGCCGACAGGATGAGGCTGCTTCCCTGCTGACCCGCCAACTCCAACGCCGCTTCGGCGACCTGCCCACCTGGGCCGGTCAAAAAATGGCTGATGCTGATTTGTCCACCCTGGAGGAGTGGAGTCTCCGGATCCTGGATGCACCGACTCTGGAGGGCGTACTGACCGATCCGTCGTGAAGGTGGCGCAGGAGGGGATGGGGTAACTGAAAGTCGGAAGGCGTGATGGAAAAACAGACGGAGAAACGCCGGTCGCAATATGATACAACCCTCAAGGATCTGTTCGCGCAGCCGCCGCAGCGGTTGTTGCAGATGCTGATCGGTCGTCAGGCCATTCAACTGTTGCCGGTGGAGTTTGCCTCCACACAGAAGCGCTTTCCCGATCTGCTGTTCCTGCTGGATGATGGCGCCATTTTTCACCTGGAACTGCAGGGCACACCCGAGGGCATGGACTGGCGCATGTTGATGTACTACGTCCTGATACGGCAGCGTTACCCAGACAAGGTGTTGCGGCAGACGGTGTTGTATGTCGGGCAGGCCCCGTGGCATCCTCCGTCGGTCATCCTGGAAAAAAATCTCTCTTTCCGCTATGACGTGGTGGACATTCGCATGATCGACTGCCGGGCCCTGCTGAACAGCCCGGCTTTGGAGGAGAGTATTCTGGCCGTTTTGTGTCGGATGGACGATCACGGGCAGACAATTCGGACGATCCTGGGCCGCATTGCCCTGCTGCCGACCAAGGCCAGGGCCGATGCCCTGGCAAAACTGGTCATTTTGTCCAGTTTGCGCCAACTGGAGACCCTGGTCAAAACGGAGGCTGAAGAGATGACACTGACCTTTGACGTGATGGAAAATGATGTCCTGCGGCCCTTGTTCGTCAAGGCGCAACGGGATGGTGAGCAGCGCGGCATCCGGATTGGCGAACAAAAGGGTCGTCAGGAAGGCGAGGCCGTCTTTCTCCTGCGGTTGCTGCAACGCCGCTTTGGCACCCTGCCAGACCGGGTGATTCAACAGGTGCACAACGCCGATCCATCCACACTGGAAAGGTGGGGTGACCAGGTCCTGGATGCCCAGTCACTGGACGGCGTGTTTGCGGAGCGGGTGTGACACGGCAGTTGCCCGATTGGTGACGGTATCAGCGGTCATCGGGCCCCCGCACTGACCACAACGTGAAAGTGCCGGAAAAACCTTTGAGGGCAATCCCCTCGTGCTGTTGCCATTTTGCCTGGTTGTACCGCCTGTCGCCCAGTAGATCAATATCCTGTTTTGCCCGATCGCTTAACCAGATTTCTGCTCCGGAAATGGCCCCGACCACTCGTGCCGCGAAGTTGACCGCACCTCCGAACACATCATTTTCTTCCACGCTCATCGCGCCGATGTGAATGCCGGCCCGGATCTGCACCTGTGAATGGCCGGTGTTCCTGTGCAACGCCCGGGCATAATCCCAGGCTGCATTCACGGACTTGAAGGCCACCATAAAACTGTCACCGATGGTTTTGATCTCCCGGCCTTGATACTTCCCAATCAATCGCCGACTTTGGTCAAAATGGGCACGTCGCACCTCATTCATGCCCTGATCTCTGAGCCTTTCCCCCAACGCCGTCGAACCGACGACATCGGTAAACACCAGGGCCAGTGTTACCTGGTCCCCGCCAGCCCACGCATGAAACGCGCCCGTGCTCGCCTCCCCCTTGGCCGATGTGACAAACGCATCAAATTCCCTCTGCCGGTCAGCGGCACCGTCCATGCCCGCGACGGCTGACTGAAAATGCATCCGCTCCCGCGACTCACCCAACGACACCCTGCCACCACATGGACAGTCAAAGGTTTCCTTGCCTTGTGCCCGCCGCATTCTTACATAGGCGTCCGGCACCGGTTCATTGCAGTCAGTGCAGACGAAAAAGCGCACGAGATCCACCGTACCATCCAGGGCGCGATGATCGAGGTGAGCTGCCACAAATTTTTCAAAATGGAATCTGGTCTCGCCGCTGGCCTGTTGGTCGGGGTAAAACAGGACCAAACGACCATGGGCCTCGGCAAATTCGTGCAGCAGCAGACCGCACTTTCCACCGATATCTGCCTTGAATATAACAGCATTACGCCACATTTCCGCCCGTTCGGTAGCGAACCTGCCGCTGTGTCCCAGTCGTACCGCCAACGTTGCATATATGCTCTGGACCGGGCCCTTGAACGTGATCGCCACCTCCTTGCCCTTGGGTTCTGGGGCATCTTCGTAGTCGCGGTTGAATTGTGACGGAAAGACCAGATAACGCCCGTCATCCGCGTTCTCGCGCAGGGTCAGATCATACCGAATCAACTCTTCCACGGTGGCATGCAACAGCAACTGCTCCTGTTCGTGGTCGACGATCTTGTGTTCTTTCGGCACAAAAAACCGGCCGGCCAGGACGATGGACTCTGCCAACGAACCCAGGCCGTCCGGTTCTTTTTTGGCTTCATTCAGCATCGCCGAAGCGTAGGCGTCCAGCAATTCTGGTTGCAGCAACACGTACCCGCCAAAAGTCAGTCGACGAATCAAATCACGATTTGCCAGTCGCCCGATGCAGACCGCGAACTGCCTCCGCAGATCGTTGACACTTTTAGATATTTTTTTGTTTTTGTTCATAAAATCATCAAACAAATCGCTCTCCGGCACCAGCAGGCGACCTGTACCCTTGACAGACAGCAGAAAAGCCTTGATGTCGGCAAACAGTTGTGAGGAGGAGACCGTCGGCAGGTTTGGCCAATCGATCCCCTGTGCGATGGCTTCCCGTAATGCCTGAACACCCCAACCCTCCTTGGCACTGGTCTCAAAGTAAGCGTCGAAGCCGAACTCCTCCAGAGTGGCCTGCAGACGCTCCCTGCTGACCGATACACTGCCTCGGTCACTGCGTGCAGAGACCAGGAATCGTTTCATGGGTACACTTGCATTCCCCTGCCGTTGGCGGGCGAGGCGCAGAGCGCGCTCCCAGTGTCGGACACCGGCCAGGGGATCGGTTTCGCTGCGGGCATCAAATACCACCAGGGCAACGGCCACCTCGTGCAGATGCAACTGGTGAATGACACGATAACCCGGCTGGCCGGCCAAATCCCACAACAAGGTCTCGCGCGTCTGGGTGGTATGGTCGTCCACTGTCACCGTCTGTGAATCAAAGGTCCAGACCCGCCGGCCCGGTGTGGAGTCCGTGGACTCAAACGGTTGGTTGTTCAGCACCAGACTCAGGCCACTCTTGCCGACCCCGCTATCACCGGCCAACAACACCTTGGCGTTGACATAGTGGCTGCTCGGTTCCGCGACACGACCAAGCAGGAGGTCGACGTCCAGTTCCCAAATACGTATGACATGACCCTCTTTACCTGTTGAAGTATCGATATCGGTACCAACGGTTGCCAGGATAGGCCGACTGGGATGACAAGCCAGACCCGACGGAAACATTTCATCCGAAGGCTCAGGAAAGCAGGCAAGACGATTACCCATTTTTGCATCCCAAAGACAGACGGTACCGTCCCCGCCCATCCCTTTGGAGGCAAGCAGACTGCTGTGCGGAATAAACGCAACCGAGACAACACACGAGGTATGCCCCTCCAACATATAGAGCAGACTCGATGCGTCAGTATTCCACAGTTTTACCGTACCATCCCCCCCACCGCTTGCCAACAATGAACCCGTGGAGTCCAATGCAAGGCTGAGAGATACGCTACCATCTTGCAGTACCCATTCCCTTTTTTTGGATACCGAATGCCAACACTGCAGACGATCCGCATACCCACTCTCTATGATTCGGTGACCAGCTCGATCAAATATTACTACATGAAAACTATCACGAAGCTGGCCTGAAAAATTAGTTATATCTTTTGTTAACGTGTCATAAATAATCACTCCTTCAACTTGGCCTCCAAGCACCAGCAACTGACCCGTCGGGTCAAATGCGAGGGACGAAACGGGCCTGCTAACCGGTAATTCCATTATACATTCATAGTCTGTTGTTGTCCATATGCTGACACCCCCATTAGTGCCATACGATTTAGTTGCGCCACCAACGGCCAACAGGCTTCCCGCAGGAGAAAACCCAACCACACTGGTCAATGCCTGAAATTTTGATAAAACTTTGACACACTTTCCCGTCTTTGCATCCCAGATCCGCACTGTATGATCAAACGATGGTGACGCCAACAGCCTCCCGTCCGGCGACCAAGCAATTTTTCCGATGGCGTTCGTGTGTCCTCTCAAGGTGCGCACCAGTTTTATGCCCGGCATCCGCCCTAACCGCCGACGTTTGGGGGGCGTTTCTTGTGCCACGAACTCATTTTTCATATCACCCTCCATCTGGAATACAGACAATCCGGCGGTTTGGGAACCGGGGAAAACAGATAACCACGACGGTAGAGGGTAACATGACCAGCAATAATATAAACAGAAAAATATCATTGACACGACAACCATCTGGCTGAACTCCATATCGTGCAATCATGCCAGTCTGGTCTGTTGCGGCCTCCCAATGGCTGTGGTATAAGGGCATGTCCCCATCCTGTGAAAAGTCTATGAACCACCGTAACTTGTGCACCGTCATGACCTTTTGCGGTATGCCACAACCCAGCTTCGCACCACGCTCCCCGGGAGGCGTTAACGCTGATTGCCATGAAACAGATCGGTATTGCCCTGCTCATTGCGGCCGCCCTGCTGCTCTACGGTCGGTTCCTGACACAGGAACCCCACCCGGCACCGGACGCCCGGTCCATACCGGGCGCCCAGGAGACCCCGCAGCCCCCCTCCCGGGTCCACGATTTCAACGAGGCCAAAAAACTGGCCGACCGGATTTTCAGCGATCACCGCCAGACCTTCTACTGCCACTGCGCCTACGACCCGCAGCATCGCGTCAAGCCGGAGAGTTGCGGCTATGTGCCACGCAAAAATGCCCAGCGCGGCGAACGGATCGAGTGGGAACACATCGTCCCCGCCCACGCCTTCGGCGGCAACCGCGCCTGTTGGCGGGAAACCCTCTGCCAGCGGGATGGCAAACCCTACAAGGGCAGAAAATGTTGCGAGGAACAGGACTCCCTCTTCCGCGCCATGGAGGGTGACCTGCACAACCTGGTGCCCGCCGTGGGCGAATTGAACGCCGACCGGGGTGACCGACCCTACGGCCTCGTCGCCGGCCAGGCCGGCGCATACGGGGCCTGCGACTTCAAGGTGGATTTCGTACGCGACATCGTGGAGCCCAGACCGGCCATCCGGGGCGACATCGCCCGCACCTATTTTTACTTTGAAAAAACCTACCACCTCCCCATCAACGACTCGCAACGCCAACTGTTCGAACGCTGGGCCAGGGAAGATCCCGTGGACGAGTGGGAACGGGAACGCAACAGACGGATCAAGGCCGTACAGGGCAACGGCAATCCGTTCGTGGAGGCCGCACCATAGCCGCAGGATGGCGTGAGGTTTCCTGCGCATACGCCAACCAGTCACTTTGCAGCCCCACACAGTTGTGGTATAAAGACCCATGACCGTCTTGTCAGGCCAGGTCCAGGGACCGGATCGGCGGGCGCGTCGCGGTTTTGACCTTTTGCAGTCTCCCGGAACCACGCCCCATGAAGCCAAGTCATTGGTTGATCGTTTGTGCCGTTTCGCTCGTCACGTTCAGTTTGTGGGCCTGGTTCAACCAACCTCTGGAAGAGCCCCTGTGGCCGGACCGGGTGATGGGTTTCGCCTTCTCCCCCTACCGGGCCGACCAGAATCCCCAGGAGGGCATCCATCCCACCCCGGAACAGATCGAAGAGGATTTGGCCCTGCTGGCCGGCAAGACCCATGCGGTCCGCACCTACACGGTCCAGGCCACCCTCTCGGAAGTGCCCCGCCTGGCCCGCAAACATGGCATCAACGTGATGGTCGGGGCCTGGGTCGACAATACCGACGAGGCACGCAACGAAACCGAGTTGAACACCCTGATCAAGGTGGTCAACAACAACTGGCGCAATGTGGTCCGGGTGATCGTCGGCAACGAAACATTGCTGCACAACCTGCGCACGGTGGAACAACTGACGGCCCATCTGGATTACGTGCGTTCCGCCGTCCATGCCCCCGTCAGCACCGCCGAACCATGGCACATCTGGCTGAAACATCCCGAACTGGCCGAACATTGCGACTTCATCACGGTCCACATGCTGCCCTACTGGGAAGGCATCGAACAGGACAAGGCCGTCGACTATATCGTGAGCCGCATGAATCAATTGCGGGCGGCCTATCCGGACAAACCCATCATCATCGGTGAGGTGGGCTGGCCCAGCGCAGGCCGCACCCGCATCAACGCCAAGGTCGGCATGGTGGAACAGGCCACCTTTCTGCGCCGCTTTCTGGCCCGGGCCATCCAGGAAAAATATGTCTACTACGTGATCGAAGCCTTTGATCAACCCTGGAAAACCAAATCCCTGGAACGGGGCGTCGGCGCCTACTGGGGCGTCTACGACGCCAACCGGAAGGCCAAATTTCCCTTCGACACCCCCATCGTCGGCATTCCCCAGTGGTATGTGCTGGCCGCCGCATCCCTGCTGGTGGGCATGGTGGTGCTCACCCTGCTGTTTCTCGACAGCCATACCCTGCGCCGTCGCGGCCGCTTTTTCCTGGCCACCCTGACCTACGCCATCGCCTCTCTGGCAGTCTGGGTGGTCTACAATTTCAGCCAGCAATATCTCAGTCGCAGCGCCCTGGTGGTCGGCGTGCTGCTGGGTATCGGCATGGTCGGCGTGATCGTGGTCTTTTTTGCCGAGGCCCACGAATGGGCGGAAGCCGCCTGGGTCAACGCCCGCCGTCGGGCCCTGATCCCCCCAGAATCACTCGATGATGTCCATCTGCCCTGGGTCTCCATCCACGTCCCGGCCTACAACGAACCCCCGGACATGTTGATCGCCACCCTCAACGCCCTGGCGCGACTGGATTATCCCTATTTTGAGGTGGTGGTGGTGGACAACAACACCAAAAACCCCGCCGTCTGGGAACCGGTCCGCGACCACTGCCTGCAACTGGGCGAACGGTTTCGCTTTTTTCACGAAGATCCCCTCCCCGGCTTCAAGGCTGGCGCCCTCAATTTTGCCCTGCAACACACCGATGCCCGGGCCGAAATCGTGGCCGTGATCGACAGCGACTATCTCGTGGACCCGGGCTGGCTCCGGGATCTGACCCACCCCTTCCAGAAACCGGATGTCGCCATCGTCCAGGCCCCGCAAAACTATTGCGACCAGCACGAAAGCCTCTTCAAGTCGATGTGTTATGCCGAATATCGCGGATTCTTCTACATCGGCATGATCACCCGCAATGAACGCAACGCCATCATCCAGCACGGCACCATGACCATGGTCCGCCGCAGCGTGCTGGCCGACCTGGGCGGCTGGGCGGAATGGTGCATCACCGAAGACGCCGAACTGGGCCTGCGCATTTTTGAACAGGGCTTCCAGGCCCTCTATGTCCCCCGCAGCTACGGCCAGGGGTTGATGCCGGACACCTTTGTCGACTTCAAAAAACAACGATTCCGCTGGGCCTATGGCGCCGTGCGCATCCTGCGCGCCCATATTGGCGAGCTGCTCGGCTGGCGTCCCTCCCATCTGACCTGGGGGCAGCGCTACCATTTCATCGCCGGCTGGATACCCTGGCTGGCCGACGGTTTCAACCTGCTGTTCAACCTGTTTGCCCTGATGTGGTCGGCGGCCATGATCGTGGCCCCGCAGCATGTGGACTCCCCCTCCATGGTCTTCAGCACCCTGCCGCTGGCCCTGTTCGCCTTCAAACTGCTGAAACATTTTTACCTGTATTGCGCCCACGTCGGCATCAGCGTCACCGGTTCCCTGTCGGCCGCCATCGCCGGCCTCTCCCTCTCCCATACCATCTCCCTGGCCATCATCGAGGGCTTTTTCGGCCAGGACAAACCCTTCTTCCGCACCCCCAAACATGCCGACGGACATCGCTTCTGGCGTGCCATCGCCACTGCCCGCGACGAAACCCTCCTGATGATCGCCTTCTGGGTGGCAGCCTGGGGGGTTGCCGTCCATGTCGGTTTCGACTTTTTTGATACCCGTGTCTGGGTCAACGTCCTGATTGTCCAATCCCTGCCTTATGCCGTCACCCTGTTGATGGCCGCCATCAGCGGCCTGCCCACTGCCCGTCGCCCACAGCCCACGTCACAGCAGGCACAACAGGAAACAGGCCACACCGATCTCCCGGGCAATGCCGTTGGCCCGGGCTACCCGGGCAAGGCAGAAAAAAGCCTGACGGCCACCGGGGAATAGCGTGGCCATGGGGCGTTGGATGAACCTTTCGCATGGCTGGCAGGGGTTGAGATGACCACGATTGCCCTCTTTTTCGCCCAGTCCCTCCTGCTGGTTTGCCTGCCCTACCTGGTCTGGCGTTTGTTGAAATTGCGCAACTGGATTCCCCTGGTGGTCCTGCAAATCCTGGCCGGCATCATGCTCGGGCCCGCCGTCATGGGTCGGCTTGCCCCCCAGTTCTGGCATCTCCTCTTCACCCCGGAATCCCTGTCCACCCTCTCCGGCCTCGCCTGGCTGGCGGGGGTTCTGTTTGCCTTCCTGACCGGCCTGCACCTGCAGCCGTCTGAATTCAAGGAGTTGGGCCGATCTTTTGCCGTGGTCACCCTTTCCAGCATCGTCACCCCCACCTTGTTCGGCATGTTGGCAGGCTGGGGTATTGCCCACCTCTACCCGGAAGCCATCGGCGCGGCGGCCACGACCGGGCAGTTCGCAACCGCCATCGGGGTGTGCATCGGTGTCACCGCCCTGCCGGTCCTGGGGGGCATTTTGCGGGAAAGTGGCCTGATCAATCATCGCATCGGTCGCATCTCCCTGGGGATTGCGGCCATCAACGATGCCGTCTTGTGGGTATTGCTGGCCCTGCTGCTGATGGGATTGCCCCAACGTCTCACCACGGCCATCAACGGCTTCTGGTTGTCGATTATCACTGCAAGCTACCTTTTTATCCTGTTTTTGCCCGTCCGCAACATGCTGCGGCGGCGCATCGGTGACCATGAAACACTCACAGAAAACGGCCTGGTCGTGGTCTGTGCCGTCATGTTCAGTTCGGCATTCATCGCCGAGTTGTGTGGGCTGCATGCCGTGCTGGGGGGATTTCTCGCCGGGGTGATCATGCCGCGCCGGGTGGCACAGGCCATCGCCGCCCAACTGGAACCCATCACCATCATGATTCTGCTGCCCTTCTTTTTTACCCGCACCGGTCTGACCACCTATTTTGATCTTTTTTCGGTCGGCCTGGTCGGCATTTTCCTGATTGCCACAAGCACCTCCCTGCTCGGCAAGTTTCTGGGCACCGCCCTCCCGGCCCATTGGATGGGGGAGGGTTGGCCAACGGCCTGCGCCCTCGGTACCCTCATGCAGACCAAAGGCATGATGGAGGTGGTGGTGCTGACGGTCCTGCTGGAAGCCCAGGTGCTGTCCGCGCTCTGTTTTTCCGCCCTGTTGTTCATGGCCATCGCCACGACCATCCTGACCGCCCCGACCCTGCGGCTGACCTGTCACCTCACCACCCTGCCCTGCCCGGGCAAAAGCGACCCGCCCGCAACCGATCAACGTCCATCTTCCTGAATGCGGTCTTGCCGAGCTGGTGGGGCAACCAACTGGATTTGACCGGTACAAGCCGTTCCAGAATCGCCAGATTGCCTGCGGCGCATGCTGAGAGCGCCGAAGCAAAAACCGGCTTCGGCTTTCTTGAAAAGC
>JAMOAX010000283.1:0-1913 GCA_039908555.1 Magnetococcus sp. DMHC-8 | reverse complement strand
GATGTCTGCTCTGGTGTTCATGGCATGTCACCCGTTTGCTGCCTCGATAAGAAAACGGAACCTCTGCGGGTCCGGCGGCCCACCGTTCCCGCCAGACCGGACCCGGGTTTGCCATCCTGATTAACGCAACACCAACTCGGCGCGGCGGTTTTTGCTCCAGGCCGAATCGTCATGCGAGGGCACCAGGGGCTTCTCCTTGCCGAAGGAGACGGCCTTCAACCGGTTGGCCGGCAGACCCTGGGAGACCAGAAAACGCACCACGGCATCGGCCCGCTGCTGGCCCAGCGCCAGGTTGAATTCCCGGGTGCCGCGCTCGTCACAATGGCCCTCGACGGTGATCGTGCCCTTGGGACCATGGGCGAGAATCCAGCCCGCATTGTGGGCCAGCACCTGGGCGGCCTTGTCGGAAACCAGGGCAGAGTTGTAATCAAAATAGATCCGATGCTCCGGTTCCACATTGACATCATAGCGATAGGTGCCGGTGCCACCCCGCCGGGACGGATCGTCCAGGCTGGAGGAGGAGCCGCCCGGCCGGTTCAACCCTTTGCCATCCCTGCCCGCCGCGTCCGCACCCGCCTGATCGCCGTCCACACCGCCCTTGGGGGTGGAACCGCATCCGGACAACAGACCCAGCGACAACAACACAACTGCCAACCATCCGAAACGCTTCATGGCAACCTCACTTGTCAATTGAAAATTCAACCCATTGGTATTTTAACGAATCAAAGGTGACCAGGAGGGATCGGACCCATCCGAGTCCCCCCCCACCGGCACCAACCTTTCATTGTATCCTGTCAAATCAATGCTGTAAAGCTGAGAACGACTCCCGTCCTGACGGGAAAAGAGGATGACCCGGCCGTTGGGGGACCAGGTGGGGGATTCATCCATCCAGGAATCGGTCAGGACCCGCATGTTTTTGCCATCCGGGGTGATGACGGCGATGCGGAACCGGCCACCGCCACCGTGAACGAAGGCGATCAGGTCGCCCCGGGGTGACCAGGCCGGTGCGGCGTTGTAGTTGCCGTCAAAGGTGATCCGGCGGGGTTCGCCGCCGTTGGCGTTCATGACGTACAGTTGTGGCGAGCCGGCCCGATCGGAGTTGAAGACAATTTTTTTGCCATCGGGCGACCAGGAGGGGGAGGTATCGATGGCGGCATGATCGGTCAGACGGGTCAACTGACCGCCACCCAGCTCCTTGGCGTAAATTTCCGGGTTGCCATCCATGCTCAGGGTCAGGGCCATGCGTTTGCCATCCGGCGACCAGGCGGGCGCGCTGTTGAGACCGGGATGATCCCCCTGCAGGGCGTGACTGCCGGAGAGCAGATCCAGGCGGAAGACCCGGGGTGCGCCCGTTTCATAGGAGAGATAAAAGAGCTGGTCCCCGTCAGGGGAGTGGCGGGGGGTCAGCACCAGATCCTTGCCCTGGGTCAGCTCGACCCGGTTGGCGCCGTCCTGATCCATCATGGCCAGTTGTTTCACGCCGCCCTTCTGGGCCACAAAGGCGATGCGGGAGGTAAAATAGCCGGTTTCGCCGGTCAGGCGGGTATAAATTTCATCGGCCACCCGATGGGCCACGTGTCGCCAGTTGCGCTGGGAGGCGGTAAAGCGCTTGCCCTTGCCGATCAGGGTGCCCTGGAAGACGTCGTAGAGGAAAAAGTCGACGATCACCTGATCCCCCTCCTGGCGGACTGCCCCCGAGACGACCGCCTCGGCGCCGATCACGCGCCACTCCTTGAACTGGGGACCGGTGCGCCACAGGGTGTCCGGCATTTGCAGGAAGGCGCTCCGGCTGATGGGACGGAACAGGCCGGACCGTTCCAGGTCGGCGGTGACGACCTCGGCGAGCTGGCTGCCCATGGTGCCCGAGCCGATGCTTTTGCCATCGGCGGCCAGGTTGACAAAGGCGGGCACGG
>JAMOAX010000108.1:0-9871 GCA_039908555.1 Magnetococcus sp. DMHC-8 | reverse complement strand
GGACCCGCCAGGGGGGTGACCCCCCTGGACCCGCAATCGTTTTTTGCTATTGGCGCTTCAACCGACCCAGCACAGCGCCATGCAAAATTTCCGACAAACGACACAACCGGTCCTCGGTCTCAATGATCAAACGCTTGGCATCCTTTTCCACCTTGGACAGGGCAAGATTGTTGGTCTCCACACTTTTGTCCAGCTTGAGCATCCGGGACAGATGGGTCAGATTGAACCCCTGATCCTCCTCCAGCAATGACTTCAAGTGCGCATGGCGCAAAATGATCTCGGCCCGGGGCAACCCCTCCGTCTTGGTCAGCGCCATCTCCAGTTGATATGGCAAAGCACACCGGGTCAAACCAAAAGCCAGTGCAACGGACGAAAAAGAGTCCATGCTGACATAGTTGAAAGCCTCCAGGAGATGCTCCGGCTTGCCACGGGAAACAATCTCCATCACCAGAAACTCTCCCACCTGGGTCTTGTCACTGACCTGGATTTCCAGCAGCTTGACCAGCTCCTTGATCGGCGCCCCTTTGGCAAACCGCTGAATCAACTTGAGAAAAACTGTTGAATTGACATCCTCCACCGAGCGGATCAACGGCATGAGCTCCATGGTGGACTTGGTCTTTTCCAGAATCAGCTCCAGCAACCCCTCCAGCAGCGGAGACTCCTTGTGGACATACTGATAAGCCTCAATCAAATATTTGACAGGCGCCGTCCTGGACAACACCGGCAACAGGTGCTGCTGAATCCGCGGCTTGTGCGTGCAAATGCGTACCGCCTCCAACAGCTTCTCAGGCGAGCCGTGCATGATGATCATCTTGATGAGCGGGTCGGTATTGACCGAATCCTCGGGAACCAGCTCCAGCACCTTCAAGGCACTGGCCACATGCTTGCGCTCGATGATGGCCTCCACCAGCATGTCGGCATCCGGCGACCACTCGATGGCAGAAATAATCTGCAAGGCCACCACCAACTGGGCCGATACCCCGGAACGGGTCATGCCGATCTTGATGATGCCACTGATCAGGGCACGGCGGGCACTGGGGTCCATGCGCCAAATCGACAACAGACCGATGATCAAATCCGGGTCACCAGACTCGACAGCCTGCTGAACATCCGCATAATCCCCCTCCAGCCCCTCCTGCTCCAGAACACACCGGTCGATGACCGGATTGGACTGCTTGCCGGCCCGACTGCACTCGTCGTCAACAAAACGCAACAGCTTGTTGAAATCGCCCCGCGCATCGGTGGAGATCAGGTTGAACTCCACACCGATCAGCTCCATGATCTCGTTGTAGCGATTGCGCATGATAAAAATTTTGCGCACCACCCCGCTCAAGGGTATCTCATAGGGATTGGTCCGGTCCGGTGAGTGCAACACCGCCTTGACGGCCGCCCCCTTGGCAAAAGTGGGATGGGCCAGGACGGTTTCATCCACGTGATGAATAAAGGAACAGCCCCCCACGGCAATATCAAACACCCGGGCCTTGAACGGTTTTTTGCTCTTCATGTCCACGGTGATGGGCAGGTCGATGCTGAAAGGCACACGCCGCCGGTTGAACTGCCGCGCCTGGGCGGAAATATAGATCACATCCGGAAAGACCAGCCGGATGCAGGGGGTGCCCCGCACCTCGACCACATCGGCAAAACGACCATCAATCTCGATCAGATAGCGCATCGTCTGTGAAAAAATCTTGATGACCTGGCTCTCATGGCAGGCCCTGAGCTCCTGCTCGGTGTTCAGGGTGGTGAGCAGCAGGGACTCGCGCTTGCCCATGTTGCCATCCTGACAGACAAAAAAGGCATTGGTCCGCACCCCGGCCGGTTGGATGATCACATCCACCAGGGCGTTCTCCTCAATGGCGAGCATCAAAATTTCCACGATGTTGCGCGGTTTTCTGATCTGTCTTTTGGTCTTGACGTTTATCACCAATCTCTCCTAGATCCCTCGGTAGACCCGGCCCCACCCCGCCGGGCTGCAGTCACACGGTCCCGATTGCACAACGCGGTCTGTGACCACAGGACGTACCACCTTTTTGCATCATTTTCTCCTGGCCTGCAAGCGCGCACGCTCGACGTGGGTGACCAGTTCGCCGATTTCCCGGATCACCTCGTAGTTTTCATTGGCAAAGGTAACCTGTCCCACCGGTTTGCCATGTCGGGTGCTCATTTTCAGCAGGGTGCCCTTCTCGACAATCTGCACCTCCTCTTCGTTCTCCCAATAATAGAATGCCACCGTCACCTCGGCGCCTTCGGAGATGGAGGCCTCGTCCTCCGGCAACACGAAACAGACCCCTCCCGTACTGACATCCACGATGGGGGCAAAAAACTGGGTGCCGGCCTCGCGGGTGATGGCCAGGGCCACCCGGGCATCGTCGGAATAGCGGGCCCGAGCTGTATTGCGCCGCTGCGGCTTGCGAAACACCTTGTCGGGAAAGACCATCTTGAATGAGGTTGGCACCCCCACCGTGGCCTCTTCGACCTCGGGGGTCAGACCGGGAATGTGGGGCACACCGGGACGGGGCGCCGCACCAGGCATCGGCGGCATACCGGGACGGGAGGCCGCACCAGGCATCGGCGGCATACCGGGACGGGGCGCCGTACCCGGCATCGGCGGCAGGCCGGGACGGGACGCCGCACCCGGCATCGGCGGCATACCGGGACGGGGGGCGGCACCCGGCATCGGCGGCATGCCGGGCCGCGAGGCGGCGCCCGGCATGGGACGCCCGCCGGCCGCAGCCGTCATGCCCGTCTTGCTGTCCAAGGCAAACTCGTCCAGCAGGCGCGCCTCGAACTCGTTGAACTTGCCGCCGGACACAAACGACAGGGTGGCCGCCTGGCCGCTTTCCAGCTTGCTGGTGCCCTCCGGGGGATCGGTGGGCGCCACCAGAATGTAGGCCCGGTCCCGCAAATATTCGCTGGACGGCTCGCCGCTGCCACCGGGACCGGTCTCTTTTTCAGGCAGGAAATGGGTCTTGTAGGCGATGACCTTGCTGCCGAAGGCAATGAGCACCTCCGTGTGGCTGTCGACGGCGTGCATGAGCATTTCGACAATGCGGGCCTCGTTGGTGAGAATATTGTCGTCGGCCTCCTTGGCTGCAGTCGGATCGAGCACGCCCGAGACCGGTTTGCCCTTTTTGTCGCCGCCCTTCAATTGGGAGACCGCTTGTGTCAACTTTTTCCAGGTACTCATGCCGATGCCTCATTGCTGTGTGTGGGCGTTGCCTGTACCGTTAGCAATTATCGCGCCAACATCTCCTGGCGCCATCGCTGCCTAGCCCACTACAGACTAGGAAAAATTTTCATGACAATGCAAGAGAAAAACAGCGTTTTGCTTGTCCAGACCGCTTTTTCCGCGTATCTATGAATCCTTTGCAAAAAAACGGGCCGCACCAGCCACCCACCCGACAGGGACAGATCAGGGCATATGGATCAGAACACAACACCTTTTTCTCCCGAGGCATGGCAGACCTGTTTTGCACGGATGGAAACCCTGCTGGGTTGGACGCTTTCCGAACGACAACGTCATGATTTGCAGCGGTTTGCCTTCCTGCTGCTGCAGGCCAACCGGCAGTTCAACCTGATGGGACCGTCGGCGGAAACCGATCTGCTCACCCGGCACCTGCTGGATGCGGTGCCCCTGCTGCCCTTTGTACCCCCCCAGGCCCGGGTGGCCGATTTGGGGTCCGGCGGCGGGGTGCCCGGTCTGGTGCTGGCCATTTTGTTTTGTCCGCCTCAGACCATTCATCTTATCGAAAGCATTCAAAAAAAATCCCGTTTCCTGGGGCAGGTGGTCGGAGAGCTGGCCTTGCAGGATCGGGTACAGGTTGTTGCCCGGCGCGCGGAGCAGCTTGGCGCGGCGGAAAAAAACTCCTATGATCTGGTTGTTTCCAGGGCACTGGGTTCCCTGGCCCACGGGGCGGCACTGGCTGCCGGACTGCTGCGGCCCGGCGGGGCCTACCTGGCCCTCAAAGGGCGCAACCACCTGCTGGAGGTGGCCGAGTGGCGGCGCAGTCCGATACGCCACCTGTTTCAGGAACCGCAAATTCATCCGGCAACGGGTGAGGGGGGCGGGGTGGTCGTGCGTCTGCCCAAACGGGCGGCCGGCTGATCCCGGTATGGTTTGATCTGGATGAAGGAAAGGAACAACAACGGCCATGGCCCGCATCATAGCAATTGTCAACCAGAAAGGTGGTGTGGGCAAGACCGCCACGGCAGTCAATCTGGCTGCCGCCCTGGCGGCGGCCGAACGGCGGGTGCTGCTGCTCGATTGCGATCCCCAGGGCAATGCCTCGACCGGATTCGGCTTGCGCAAGGGAGGACCGCACCCCTCCCTCTACCACTTTCTGCTCGGACGCCATCCCCTGGAACAGGTGGTGCGCACCGTGATCTCACCCTGGTTGCAGGTCATCCCCTCCTCCCCCGATCTGAGCGGCGCGGAGATCGAACTGGTGACCGCCACGGCCCGGGAAGGCTGGTTGCGCAAGCGTCTCCAGGGCATCGGTGACGCCTACGAGTTTGTCCTGCTCGATTGCCCCCCCTCACTGGGACTCTTGACCGTCAACGGTCTGGTGGCCGCCCATGCCGTCCTGGTGCCGCTGCAGTGTGAATTTTATGCCCTGGAGGGCATGAGCCAATTGCTGCACACCCTGGATGTGGTACGCCGCGGTCTGAATCCCGGCCTGGAACTGGGCGGCATCCTGCTGACCATGTTTGATGCCACCATTCCCGGCCAGGTGCAAATCGCCCGGGAGGTGCGGCAGCACCTGGGCGGCAAGGTGTTCGAAACGGTGATTCCACGCCATACGGCGGTCAACGAAGCCCCCAGTTTTGGCAAACCGGTGGTATGGTATGATCTCCAGTCGGCAGGGGCGCAGGCCTATCTGCGTTTGGCTCGGGAAGTGTTGACCAGGGAAGATGGAGGACCATGACAATGGAAAAAATGACACTGGGTCGCGGTTTGGGTGCCCTGCTGGGCGAGGCGGCGGTACTGGAGACGGCGCAGGAAAACATCCGCCTGCTGCCGCTGGAGCGCATTCAACCCAATCCGCGACAGCCACGGGGCGACATGGATGCGGTGGCGTTGGAGGAGTTGGCGGAATCCATCCGGGAACAGGGTGTGCTGCAACCCATCCTGGTCCGACCCCTGGGGGAGAGCACCGACCACTACGAGCTGATCGCCGGGGAACGGCGCTGGCGGGCGGCCGCGATTGCGGGATTGGACAAAATTCCCGCCCTGGTGCGCAACCTCGGCGACGGAGAATCCCTGGAGGTGGCCATTCTGGAAAATGTGCAGCGGGAGGATTTGAATCCGGTGGAGGCCGCCCGGGGCTATGATCTCCTGATCCGCGAGTTTGAATACAGCCACAAAAAGATTGGCCGCCGGGTGGGCAAGAGCCGCATGGCAATCACCAATCTGCTGCGGCTGTTGCGGTTGCCGGAACCGGTGCTGGCCTGGGTGGCCAACGGTTCATTGAGTACGGGACATGCCCGGGCCCTGCTGGGGCTGGAAGAAAAACCCGAACGACTGATCCAGTTGGCCGAAGAGGTGGCCGTTCAGGGGTTGTCGGTGCGCGAAACCGAAATCCTGATCCGCCGGGAACGGGGCGAGTTGCAGGATGAACGGGAGGTGGCCCCCGCCCCCGGCTCCTCCCGGCCACTCTCCGTCCGCGGTCGGCAACGGGAGCCGGTCATCGTCGAAATGGAAAGCCGGCTGGCCAATACCCTGGGCAGCCAGGTCACCATCACCCAGGTGCACGGGCGCGGCAAGCTGATCCTGGCATACGACTCGCCCGCCGCACTGGAGGCCCTGGTCAAACGGCTGCTGGGGGAGACGGGCGGTTGAGTGACAGCCTCTGCCGGCATCAGCCAGGAGCGGTCGGAACAGTCGGGGCCCACTCCCCCAGTACGCTCTCCAGAGTGGGAGCATCCAGGAGCCGGAGGCTCCACTCCTCCAGGGTGGACAGGTCGGCATCGGCTATTTTCTGGCCGGCCCAGGTGGGCAGATCGCCGAAGCGGCGCTGCAGGAGACGGGTCAGGGTGCCCGCCTTGCCTCTTTTTTCGCCAGACTGCTCGCCGATCTGAATGCCTTCCTGTCTACCTTCCTCTCTGCCTTCCCGGAGTGCCTCCTCCCGCGCCAGTTCAACCGCACCCCGCGCATCCGCAATGGCGACACCGGCGTTGTCATACATTTCCAACTCCTCTGCCGTCATGTTGGCCACCATGGCCATCTCAAAGGCATGACGGAACGGAGCCGCACTCAGCTTTTCAGGAACCTCCTGCAGCGTACCGGCGTACCGGATGAAGTAGATCCACCTGTCCAGGACACCGTCCAACTCTTCCACCTGCCTGGAAAACTTGGGAAGCTCAACAAAGAAGTGGATGATGTCCTGCAGATAGGAGTGTCCGGTGACGGTTTCCCGTGACTCGTGGCAGGAGACACAGTGGTTGAAATCATGAAACAGCACGAAATCGGTGATCGTAATGGCGATCACCTGGTTGAGTCTGGGATAGTCCTCACCCCGTTCAATCTGGTGCGCGTATGCCTTGGCTGCGTTGTACTGGATCCGCTTCAGGAAAGCGGCCACCTTCTGAACCTGCATCTCCACGATGTAGGAGACGCCGCGATGGTCTCGGCATTTGACGTCCAAAATGGAATATTTCAGCTCTCGGATCTTCGGGGCCAGGAATGGGTCGAGGATAGTCACCTCGGCAATGCGCCGATCTCCCTCCAGTCCCAGCAGGCTTTCCAGGAAGCTGACGAGCACATCCTTGGCACGCTCGCTGCCGAAGATTTTCTTGAAAGCAAAATCAATGCGTGGATCGATAAATTTCATGGCCGGATCACCTGTTGCCGGAGACCACCAGGAGCGCACGGCCAGTGTAACCGTTCAGCCCACGGAACGCCATCGGATTCGTCACAGGTGTCCGGCCGGGAAGGATGGGGTTGAGGACAACGGGAGATGCCCGATGGAAGGCGCACAGGCGCTCCATTTTTCCCCGATTGCCCGCTTGCACATGTCCACATGCAGATCAATCTTGCCGCAAAACCACGGCAAAAACTGTTCAGGCTAAATGGGAACGCCGCTTTTGCGCATCCTTGATGCCCTCTCCCGACGACAAATACACGCTCCCCCCAAACTCATCCCCCTTCATCGGCCTTGCAGGCCGCCGCAATGACAGCGTCCGATAGATAGTAGCCTGCCCTTCGCAGATCCAGCAGAGTGGTGCGCAGGTTATCCAGCAAACCTCGATGCTTGGCTTCCACTAACAGGCCAGCAGTTCCCTTGACTGGCAACCCATACACATGCCGGGCAATCCGGCGGCCTCGTTTTTCATCGATGATCGTCAGGCACGGCAACCGGATGCGTGCCAAGCTGATCACTGCCGCCTCGCCAAGATCCAGTTCTGCGATCAGCAGGGGATCGGGTTCTGGCGCGGGGCAGACATGTTCTGTCCACCGCATATCAGCGAGCGTGTCCGCACCGGACCGTCCAAGACCAGCGACAGCCACCTCCCGATACACCGCGTCGGGAATCCAGAATTCACGAAACAGCATGGACAGGAGCTCAAGCTTCCCGATCAGGGACAAGGCCACCAACGGGCCTGTGTTGATGACAGCGCGGTCCAGCATCATCGAGCAAACTCTTCATCCATTTCGTCCTGGCTCAAGTCCACCACCGGTACACCGGCACGACTCGCAGCCAACAGGAACTCGACCCGTCCCATGCCAGAGGAGAGCAGACCAGCCTTGCCTGAGGAGATACGGCCCTGCTCGAAGAGCTTGAGAGCCAGGAAAAACCGCACCTCGTCGGAGAAGTTCTCCGGCAACTCGGCAAGCGAAGGCAGGCCGTCCATAGGCAATTCAATCGTCAACGTGTTCATTACACCCTCCTTGTCAACCACGCGTACTCAAAGCACCCGTGGATATCCCAGGGCGCTGCCCTGGACCCAGGGCCTGGGGTGAAATGTATCATTATTGCAGATACGGATTGTTGCGCCGCTCCCGGCCAATGGTCGTGGCGGGGCCGTGGCCAGGATGGCAGGTCAGGCGGTCGTCCAGCACCAGCAGACGATTGCGAATGGAGGCGAGCAACTGCCCGGTGTTGCCTCCCGGCAGATCGGTACGACCCACCGAACCGGCAAACAGGGTGTCGCCCACCGCCACGCCCTCTTCCCAGCGCAGGCAGACGCCGCCCCGGGTATGGCCGGGGGTATGGATCACCTCCAGCGACAGACCGGCCACGGTCAGGATCTCCCGGTCGTGCAGGGTACGATCCGGGCGGGGCACCGCGCCGAATGGCAGCCCCCAGGAGGCGGCATGGGCGGCGGCCGATGCCACCAGCGGCCAGTCCCCCTCGTGAATCCAGAACAGCGCCCCGCTGCGCTGCTGCAGCTCCGCCACCGCGCCGATATGATCAAAATGGCCGTGGGTATTGATGATGTGGGTCAAACGCAGGTTCAACCGGGCCAGTCGCTGCCACACCTGGTCGGCGTCGCCACCCGGGTCGATCAACAGGGCCTCGCCGGTCTCCCGGTCCCCCAACAGTTGACAGTTGACCTGCAACGTGCCGGTTTCAATCGTTTCATGAATCAGAGTCATGGTCCATGTTGTCCTTGTCCGTGTTGTCCTCCAGGAAGGCGGCCAGCGTGGGGTCGAGTCCCTCGCGCATCACCACGTGATATCCTCTGGCAATCAGTTGTTCCACCCAGGTGGTCATATCGGCCTCTGCCTGGGCGTGGGTGTCAAACGGCACATGCCGCACCGTCCCGGGCGAACCACTGCGTCCCCACTCCCGGATGACCTGCCAACGCCCCAACAGATCGCGCTGTATCTGAACGGCATAGTACCAGATCAGGCCGCTGGTGGGATTGAATCGCTGCAAATATGCCTTCATTGTGCCCGATATCAGGTGGAATGGCCCGCGATGGCGACGGCAATACGTCCCTTGACGTTGCAAGGTTGTTCTGCATACCCTCTCCTGGCGTTGCCTGCCCCGCTCCGGGGCATGGCAGGCACCGCAACCGCCTCTCAATTTGCCTGATGACCGGACAAAGTGCAACCCGGAACCGGAATGGAGTCACCCGCCGTGTGGATTATTCCCCGTCCCATTCTCAACCGCATGTTGGGACATGCCCAGCGCAGCCTGCCGGCGGAGTGTGTCGGCATTCTCTCCGGGCAGGGGCGCGCCCTGCTGGGCTGGCATCCCCTGACCAATCAGTGGCAGGATGGGCAGCGATTTCTGGCCGATTCCACCGAATTGATCGCCCTGCTGCGCCAACTGCGCCTTGAGGGACGGGAACTGGTCGCCATCTACCACAGTCATCCCCATGCCGATGCCAGTCCGTCGCCGACCGATCTGCAACAGGCCTACTATCCCGAGGCCCTCCATCTCATCATTTCACTGCAAACCAGTGGACGATTGGAAATGAACGGTTATCTCATCCGCGATGGTCAGCCCCAGCGGCAGGAGCTGACCATCATGGATTGACGGGGCAAAACGTTTGCGGGTCCAGGGGGGTCACCCCCCTGGCGGGTCCAGGGCAGCGCCCTGGGATTTTGCCGTTGCTGTTGCTGTTGCTTCCCAAAGAAGCCGCAGCGGGTGTTTGCTGCGGCGTTTGCAGCATGCGCCGCAGGCAAGCTGGCGGATATGCAGTGGCTGATACCCATCACATGGAGCCAATTGATTTGATAAATATCGGAATTTATGGTGACAAGCAGCTTGCCTGCGGCGCATGTTGGGCGCGCTGCGCGTGACGCAAAAACCGCGTCACGCTTCTCTTAAAATCGCGCCAAAAGGCAACAGCAAAGTCCCAGGGCTCTGCCCTGGACCCGCCAGGGGAGATAATCTCCCCTGGACCCCATATAAATTTTTAT
>JAMOAX010000107.1:0-9898 GCA_039908555.1 Magnetococcus sp. DMHC-8 | reverse complement strand
GCCGACAGCAGGCCGGAGGTCAGACCATCCAACTGCGTACCCGACAGAGCGACCAGGTTCACCGAGATCAGACCGTCCAACTGGGTATTCGTCATGCCCAGCAAACCGACCGAGTGCAGACCATCCAGTTGCGTGGCCGCCAACACTGACAGCGCGCTGGAGGTCATACCATCCAACTGCGTACCCGACAGGACGACCAGACTCAATGAACTCAGCCCGTCCAACTGGGTGTCCGCCAGGCTCAACAGACCGGAGGAACTTAAACCATCCAACTGCGTATTCGACAAATTAGACACGTTCGTCGAGGTCAGACTCTCCAACTGCGTTCCCGACAGACTCAACAGACCGCTTGAGTGCAGACCATCCAACTGCGTATTCATCAATGCCGTCAGCATGCCAGAGGTCAAGGCATTCAACTGCGTACCCGACAGGGTAACCAGACCCAACGAACCCAGACCGTCCAACTGGGTATTCACCAACGCCGACAACATGCCAGAGGTCAGACTATCCAACTGCGTTCCCGACAGGGTAACCAGACCCAACGAACCCAGACCGTCCAACTGGGTATTCGCCAACGCCGACAGCATGCCGGAGGTCAGAGTGTCCAACTGCGTACCCGCCAGGGCAACCAGACCCAGTGATCCCAGTCCGTCCAACTGCGTATTCGTCAACACCGACAGCATGCCAGAGGTCAAGCCATCCAACTGCGTAGCTGCCAAGCTCAACAGACCGCTCGAATGCAATCCATCCAACTGCGTATTCACTAACGCCGTCAGCATGCCAGAGGTCAAGCCATCCAACTGCGTACCCGCCAAGCTCAACAGACCGCTCGAATGCAATCCATCCAACTGCGTATCCATTAATGCCGCCAGCATGACGGAGGTCAAACCATCCAACTGCGTACCCGACAGGGTTAGCAGACCCAACGAACCCAGACCGTCCAACTGGGTATTCGCAAACACCGACAGCATGCCTGAGGTCAGAACATCCAACTGCGTACCCGCCAGGGTCACCAGACCCAACGATCCCAGCCCGTCCAACTGCGTATTCGTCAACGCCGACAGCATGCCAGAGGTCAGAACATCCAACTGCGTCCCCGCCAGGGTCACCAGACCCAGCGATCCCAGCCCGTCCAACTGCGTATTCGCCAGCACCGACAGCATGCCGGAGGTCAGACTATTCAGCTGCGTACCCGCCAAGCTCAACAGACCGCTCGAATGCAATCCATCCAACTGCGTGTTCATTAACCCCGTCAGCATGGCAGAGGTCAAGCCATCCAACTGCGTTCCCGCCAAGCTCAACAGACCGCTCGAATGCAATCCATCCAACTGGGTAGCCGCCAACACCGACAGCATGTTGGAACTCAGACCATTCAACTGCGTACCCGCCAAGCTGATCAACTGGATCGAAGTCAGACCATCCAACTGCGTGTCCGCCAAGCTGATCAACTGGGTCGAAAGCAGACCGTCCAGAACGTCGGTAACCATTTGCGACAATGCGGTAGAGGTCAACGTATCCAAGTCAACAGTCGGGTTGCTGGAAAAGTTTGCAGCATTCTGACTAGAGTAAGCCATAATATAAAACTCCTTCTTTCGATATAATGTAAGTTTCAGTTGCGCAAGAAACCCGAGATGTTCCCTAACTCGTCAAGCCCGCGCCAGAAGCACGGCCCGACCAAAGCACACTAGACTCGTAGGAGACGCCAAGGCTCGTCACCACCACGCACCCTCCTGCCAAACCTGAAAAATCTGGCAGACCAACGCCCAGAACACCCCTGACCGGAAAACACCGACACAAATGCCCTCATGTTCAAGCCGACTCCTCCAAAAAAATACCGTACGCGACGCGTCCCCCTACCCCGGAGCACATACCCGACACCCTCCACGAAAAATCTGCTCCCGGCACGTCAAAAAAGACCACGCAAAAGAGGGTCTGTGGAGGCCACGCAAAACCCGCGCCAAACCGACCACACCGACTGCACCGACCGACACACACCCGCCGGAGACATGCACACTGGCGACTCTGCCATATTCACCGGGCTTGCGTCAAGAAAAAATCGCTTATGCCACACTTTTCCAATTAACGAACGCGTCATGCAGGGGGATTCGTCCATGCCCGACGCACCTGGAAACGATCCGCCCCAACCAATAAACCATCTGCACAAACCCACCCGACAGGCCAACACCGCCAGCCGAAACAGCAGCCAACCGGAGCAGTCAACCCCCCTTTAAGCCAAGGGAAAATCGAGAATCCCCTCCAGATTGATGCCACGACGACACAACCAGCATCCTGAGCAGGCCAGCAACGCCACAGACGCGCCGCACACGACAACCCGGAAACCAACGCAGACACTAGTGTCGTGCGCAAACCCCTCCGCCAGAAGCAACCACGCACCGAACGGGTGCGAGCCCGACCGGAGATATGGCTGCCATAACGCACGGCAAACAAGCAAAGAAAAACAATAGGCCCCAGACACGCCCAGTCCGCCATGCCCAGCGACCACCCCCAGGCAGTGCCGGCATTGTGCCCTCCTGTCAGGAAAACAGCAAGAAAAAAAACGGTCAAGGAAAAAAGCATCCCCAATCGGCGACAGCTCATGGAGACCCGCTATCATTCGTTACACATCCCTTGTTGCCCCCGGCACAGCCGGCAGACCAGAAGGGAATCCATTCATATTCATGATCTTTTCGCAACAAAAACCCCTTGCTCAGCCCCGTCACCCCCGCCATGTCACCAATCAATGGGGTTTGACACTCTAGACTCCGCATGCGTCAAGGCCCCGCCGCCACCATTGCATGGATGCCGAATACCCGAAGCGATACCCCATCCTTTAGCTTGCACAACCACCCAACCATCATCCCCCTGCTGCCAATCGCAATGAACAGAGACGGGTTTGTGCCACCGAAACACGCTGTTGGCAATGGGATCAGCGATTCGGAGGATACTTAATTTACCTGTACAAGAGGCGAAGGCGGATATAGTCTACCCCCGCAAAGGGTTGTACAGGAGAGGAACCGTACAGGCGGCGACCGCCCATCCCAACCGAACCAATGCGACCGATCGAAAAAGTTTTTCCCATCCGAAGGAATGCGCACCATGCGACCAAAAAATACCCATGCCCGTTTCCAGCGACCCAAACGGGTCGCCGCACCGCCGCCCCAACCGGCAGTCGATCTTGCCCGTGCCATTCAGGAGGCATTGCAGATACACCAGGCCGGCCAGTTGGATGCAGCAGAGGCCATCTACCGGAAAGTGTTGGCCATCCAACCCGAGAACCCGGATGCGCTGCACCTGCTCGGTTTTATCTGCCATCAACGAAACCAGGGAGAAAAGGCAGCGGAATTGGTCGGCAAGGCGGTGGCTCTGCAACCCGACCGGACCATTTTTTTGAACAATTATGGCATCATCCTGACCTCCCTGGGCAGACGGGAAGAGGCAATGGAGTGCTATCGCAGGGCGTTGCGCATCCAGCCGGATTTTTATATGGCCCTCGGCAATCTGGGGGGATGCCTGGCTGACCTGGGTCAGCAGGAGGAGTCCATCGCCTGTTACCAGAAGGCACTGGCCGCCAACCCGAACGGTATTGAGGTTCTCAACAGCCTGGGCAATGTCCTGCTGAAAGCGGGCAGATATCAGGAGGCGATTGCCAGCTACCAAAGGGCGATCACTATTCAACCAAACTATGCGGATGCCTACAACGGCATGGGAACCGCTCTGCGGGATTCCGGTCAGTTTGAGGAGTCCATCGCCTGGTTTCACAAAGGGCTGGAGCTCCATCCCAACCACTATGACATCCACACCGGACTGGGCAACGCCCTGCTCGCCTTTGGCAAACCCGACGAAGCACTGAACTATTATGAACAGGCGATTCGTATCAATCCCAACCATCCGAACGCCTACCACAATCTGGGAGGCGCGTTGCGCAGCCTGGGCAAGTTTGCGGAGGCCATCGCCTATTTTCAGAAGGCATTGACTCTCAATCCCAATCTCCACCAGACCCATAACAGTCTGGGCAACACCCTGTACGATCAGGATCGCATGGCAGATGCCTTCCTCTGCTACCAGAAAGCCCTCTCCCTCCAACCCAATGACCCGGATACACTCAACAACCTGGGCATTGTCCTGACCGATCTGGGCAAGCTGGAGGAGGCAATCGACTGCTACAAAAAACTGGCCATGCTCGCCCCCAGAAACCCAGCCGCCCAGTGCGATGTGATCAACCAGTTGCTGCATATTTGCGACTGGCGGGAGGTGCCGGAGCGTTACCAGCAGATGATGACCGTTTTCCACGCAGAAAAAAAAGAGACCAGCCCCTTTGTTTGCCTGGCGTTACCCACCACCCCCGCAGAACAACGCCGGGGAGCGGAACTGTACATGACGAACAAATATCCCGTGCGGGCAGATCTCTCTGCCACGCGGCAATATGACCCCCAACCCGAGCGGCTCAAAATCGGCTATCTCTCCTCCGACTTCGCCAACCATCCCGTCGCCTATCTGACGGCTGAACTGCTGGAACTGCATGACCGCTCCCGTTTTGAGATCACGGCCTACTCCTACGGGCCGGATGACGGACGGGAGATGCGCAAACGGATCATGGCCGCCAGCGACCATTTCGTGGATCTGCGCCCGTTGACCTTCGCCGACGCAGCTCAACGTATTTTTGACGATGGCACCCATGTTCTGATGGACCTGAACGGATTCACCAAACATGCCCGCATGCAAATTCCGGCCCTCCGCCCGGCACCCATCCAGGCCAGTTGGCTGGGCTATCTGGGTACACTGGGTGCCCCTTTTATCGACTATCTCATCTCCGACTCCTTTATCACACCGCCGGGTTGTGAGGCCGATTTTACCGAAAAACTGGTGCGCCTGCCCGAATGTTTCCAGCCCAACGACCGGCAACGGAATATTGCCGAACATACCCCCACCCGTCAGGAACGGGGATTGCCCGAACAGGGTGTCGTCTTTGCCAGTTTCAACAAGAGTTACAAGTTCAACCCGGAAACGTTTGATGTCTGGATGAGCATTCTGCGCAAGGCCCCCAACAGCATTCTGTGGCTGGTGGCCAGCAATCACCTGGTGGAGACCAATCTGCGCCGCGAGGCGGAAGCGCGGGGAGTCTCCCAATCCCGCATTTTTTTCGTCCCGAAAATGCCCCTGGCGGACTATCTGGCCAATTATCGCCTGGTGGATCTGGTGCTGGACACCTTTCCCTACAACTCCGGCACCACAGCCAGCAACAGCCTGTGGGCCGGTTGCCCCATGTTGACCTGCGCGGGAAAAACCTTTGTCTCCCGACAGGCGGGCAGCCTGCTGCGCACGGTGGGTCTCCCCGAACTGGTCACCCACTCCCTGGAAGAGTACGAATCCGTGGCCCTGGAATTGGCCGGCAATCCGGCCCGTCTGACCACCCTCCGGCAGCGGTTGCAAGCCAATTTGTCAACCACCCCCCTGTTTGATACACCCCGGTTCACCAAACATCTGGAAGCCGCCTATGAGTCCATGTGGCATCGTTTCCGCTCCGGCTTGCCGCCCGATCACCTGGATGTTCCGCCGATCAATGGCCAGGTGCCTCCCCACTCCCCCTCTGGCACCACCCCATCCCGGCGGGAGGCCACGACCGCTGCGGCGGTGCAGGAAACACCCGCTTCCGATCCGGAGGACCCCCCGCGCATGCGTCAAGCGGCCATCCCCATCCAACCCACCCTGAGCGAAGCCCACAACAACGTGGGCAATCTCTTGCGGGCAAAGGGGAAGCTGGACGAAGCCCTCCTCCGTTTCCAGAAAGCACTGGCCATCCATCCCCGCTCCCATGAAACCTGCCACGCCATGGGCACGGCCATGCTCCGGCTCGGGCGGATAGAGACCATCGATTGCCACCAGCAGGCGGTACGCATCAATCCCCAGTCTCATCCGGCCTGCAACAGCCTGGGCGACGCCGTGCAGCATCAGGACAATCCGGAGGAGGCGGAAATCTTCTATAACAAGGCGTTGTCCATCCGCCCGGACGATCCGGAAGCTCTCAGAAATTTGGGGGTTCTCCGGGCATATCAGGGACGACTGGACGAATCCGTCGATTGCTATCGGCAGGCCGTGACGCTCTCGCCGGAGAGTCCCGCTCTGCGGTGCGAACTCCTGCATCGATTGCTCCATATCTGCGACTGGCGGGATTTCCAGAGCAGTTGCCAGCAGATGCTGGACCTTTTCCGTGCCGGCGAGCAGGAGGCCAGCCCTTTCATCTTTCTGACATTGCCCACCTCACCCGCAGAGTACAAGCGATGCGCCGAATTATACACAAAAAACAGATATCCCACCCGGAGCAACCTGGCGGCAACACGGTCGTATGAGAACAACCCGGACCGCCTCACCATTGGCTACCTCTCCTACGATTACAGGGAGCATCCCTGCGGCCATGTCGCGGCTGATCTCTTTCCGCAGCATGACCGGACCCGGGTCAAGGTGATCGCCTACTCCCTCTGCCCGGAGGATGGGAGCGCGATCAGAGGGCGCGTCAAAGCGGGCAGCGATCTTTTTGTCGATCTCCACCTCCTGAATCACCAGGAGGCCGCCCAACGCATTCTTGACGACGGCGTGCATATTCTGGTGGATGCGAATGGATTCACCCGTGGCACCCGCCTGGAGATCGCCGCCCTGCGCCCGGCTCCCATCCAGGCCACCTGGCAGGGCAACACCTCCATGACCATGGGAGCCCCTTTTTTTGACTATTGCCTGACCGACTATTTCATGGCCCCCCCTGGGTGTGAGCCCCAGTTTGTGGAAAAATTGGTCCGCCTGCCCCACCATTTTCAATCCCGGCGCACCGTGGCCCAGACCACACCCACCCGCCGGGCGTGCGCATTGCCGGAAGAGGGATTTGTCTTTGTCTGCTTCAATCAACCTTACAAGATCAATCCCCCGCTGTTCGACTGCTGGATGCGGTTGCTCCGTGAGATACCCGACTCCGTTTTGTGGCTCCGGGTATTCAACACATGGGCAGTGGACAATCTGCGCTGTGCCGCAGAAAACCGGGGAGTGCCGGGTTCCCGACTGGTTTTTGCGCCGTGGACGAAGGATTCCGACGAACATGTGGCCCGTTATCGTCTGGCAGATCTCGCCCTGGATACCTACCCATATACCTCTGGCTCCACGGGATGGGATGCCCTGTCGGCGGGCTGTCCGATGGTCAGTTGCGCGGGAGAGACCGGTTTTTCCCGCAACACCGCCTCCCAGTTGATCCATGTCGGCCTGCCTGACCTGGTCGCCCACTCCCTGGAGGCGTATGAGCAACTGGCCATGGCATTGGCCAACGACCCGGACCGACTGGCTGCCATACGCAAGAGATTGCGGGCCAATTTGCCTACCGCGCCCCTGTTCGATGCCCCTCTCTTTGCCAGACATCTGGAGACGGCCTACCGGGCCATGTGGCAGCAATTCCAGGCGGGATTGGCACCCGATCATATCCATATCGCGCCCCTGCCCAACACCATCCGCCCCTCCGCGCCCCTTCCATTGCGACCGAGCATCTCCCAGGAGTATGGCGCGCCGGTCGCCCAAAAAAAAAAGTCAGCACCACCCGCAGCACACCGGACACGCCGGCGGGCCGATACAACCTCGCACATGCAACAGGCTTTTCAACACCACCGCGCAGGCCGTCTGCCGGAAGCCGAGTCCATCTACCGCCAGGTTGTGGCCATGCAGCCCGATCATGGGGAGGCGTTGCACCAGTTGGGATGCATCTGCCATCAGCAGGGTCAACCTTTGGCTGCCTCCCAATGGATTGGCAAAGCCCTGTTGAGCCAGCCCGATCATCCTGTTTTTTTGAAAAATATCGGGGTGATCCAGGCTGAATTGGGCCTCTGGGCGGAGGCGGCCTCCTCTTTTCGCCGGCTGCTGATCATTCGGCCGGATGATCCTGATACCCTCTGCCGACTGGGGGAGTCTCTGTACCACCAGGGCAATTTTGCAGAGGCCGAGGGCTGTTATCGACAAGCCATCGCCCGCCAGCCCACCCTCCATGCGGCCCATCACGGCCTGGGAAACCTGCTGCGGGCAACCGGCAATCTGCCAGAGGCCATCGCCTGCTACCGCAAGACGCTGGAACTCTTCCCTGCGCATCACAATGCCTGTATCAACATGGGCCGTCTGCTGCTGGAGCAAGGGGAAACGGCAGAGGCCATTGCCTGTTTTCGTCAGGTGCTGGCAATCCTGCCGACACACCATATCGCCATGGACAGTTTGGGCACGGCCTTGCGCATGGAGGGCAAACTGGACGAAGCCATCGCCTGCCACCAGCAGGCATTGACCCTCCAGCCAACCTACCATGCCGCCTGCCACAATCAGGGGGTGGTCCTGCAAATACAGGGAAAAAACGAACAGGCCATCGCTTGCTATCAAAAAACCCTGACCATACAACCCGATGCGGTGCCAACCCACCATGCGCTGGGTGCCCTTTTTCTACAGGAAAACAGGTGCAAAGAGGCCATTCCCCACTTTCAGCAGGCCATTGCCAACCAGCCAAACCATGTGGATGCATGCAGGGGGCTGGGAACGGCCTTGCGCCATGCCCGCCGCTTACCGGAGTCCATCCTCTGGTTGCAAAAGGGGCTGGCCATTCATCCCGATCACTACGATATGCAGGTCGCTCTGGGCATGGCCCTGATGGCATACGGCAAGCCGGACGAAGCCATGACGTGTTACCACCGGGCGATAGAGCGGCATCCAGATCGTGCAAACGCCTACCACTACCTGGGCGAGGCATTGCAACAGTTGGGCAAACAGGCAGAGGCGATTGCCTGGTATCAACAGGCGTTGGCGATTGACCCCAGCCAAGCCCAAACCCATAACTGTCTGGGTATCGCCCTGTACACACAAAACCGGGAGGAGGAGGCCGTCGCCTGCTACCAGAAAGCATTGGATCTCCGACCCGACGACCCATATACACTCAACAATCTGGCGATCGCCTTGACCGAACAGGGCAAGCTTGTTGAATCCATTGCCTGCTACCAACGTGCCGTGGCAACCGAGCCCAACCTGTTGAGCCATCAGTGTGAATTGCTGCATCACATGCTCCACATCTGCGACTGGAACGAATTCCATAGCCGCTATCAGCAGATGATGGCCCTGTTCCACAGGGAACCGCAAGCGGGCAGCCCCTTCATTTTCCTGACCTTGCCGATCTCTCCTGATGAGTACAAGCAATGCGCGGAACTCTCCATGCAGCGCGACGCCCCCGTGCGGGACAACCTCTCGGCAAGACAACGCCATAAATCCGATCCCGATCGCTTGAAAATCGGTTATCTCTCTTTCGACTACAAAGACCATCCCTGCGGCTATGTCGCCGCCAACCTCTTTCCCCAGCATGACCGCAGCCAGGTCGAGGTGATCGCCTATTCCCTCGCTCCAGATGACGGCAGTACAGTCCGAAAGCGCATTGTGGCAGACAGCGACCAGTTTGTTGACCTCCATCTCCTTGACCATCAGGCCGCCGCCCGGCGCATTCTCGACGACGGCGTGCATATCCTGGTGGATACCAATGGCTTCACCCAAGGCATGCGACCGCAAATACTGGCACTGCGCCCGGCCCCCATTCAGGTCACCTGGCAGGGAAGCATGGGAACCCTGGGAGCCCCCTTTATCGACTATTGTCTGATGGATTATTTTTTGGCTCCCCCCGGCTCCGAGAGATACTTTACGGAAAAATTGGTCCGCCTACCCACCTATATTCCGGCCAGACGCACGGTTGTCAACGCGACACCCTCCCGCCAGTCATGCGGACTCCCGGAAGAGGGATTTCTCTTTGTCTGCTTCAATCAACCCTACAAGATCAATCCCCCATTGTTCGACTGCTGGATGCGGCTGCTCCGGCAGATACCCGGTTCTCTCCTGTGGCTCCGGGAAT
>JAMOAX010000106.1:0-9913 GCA_039908555.1 Magnetococcus sp. DMHC-8 | reverse complement strand
ACGACGACTTCAAGGTGCTGCATAAACCGCCGTATACGGAACCGTATGTACGGTGGTGTGGGAGGACGGCGGGGGCGACCCCGCCTCCTACCCGATGCTGTTGCCGTTGTTTTTCAAAGGAGCCGCAGCCGCTTTTTGCTGCGGCGTCCTCAGCATGCGCCGCAGGCAATCTGGCAAAGGAGCCGCAGCCGCTTTTTGCTGCGGCGTTTTCATCATGCGCCGCAGGCAATCTGGCGATTGGGGCAGAGCCCCTGGTGGCTGAAACGATAATCAAGGCCGATCATGCTTATACCGTCTATTTTTCGCAACAGGCCGGGCAGGCGAGGCCGGTCATGAAGACGACTGTCATCGCCTGCATTCAGGAACGCTCGGCGGCCCGTCCCTCCTGCGCCGGGCGGGGCGGTGTGCAACTGGCGGATCGATTGGAACAGGCGTTGGCTGCGCAGGGGCTGGCGGCGCCGGTCGAGCGCATTGCCTGTTTCGGACGTTGCGACGAGGGCCCGAATCTGCGGATTGCCCCCGGAGGGGCGTTTTTTACCGGCATGACCCCGGAACGGCTGGACGAAGTGGTGGCGGCGGTCCGCACGGCCCTGCCGGCTTCCGGTGGGTGAGAGGACCGCCGCCCCGCCGTCCTCGCGTTACAGATTTTGCTGGGTGATGATGTCGGTGCCGGGGACGTAGTACCCCATTTTTTCCATCGCATACACGATGATGTCCACGGCGGCATGGGGATCGATGGCATCCGTATTGATGACCAGTTCATAGTGGGCCCGCTGGTGGGGGCACCGTTTGTAGATCTCCCGCACATAGAGCCTGCGTTCGTTGTCGACCCTGGTGATGCGTTCCCTGGCCTCCTTGATCTTGATGTTTTCCCGTTCGGCGACCCGTTGGGCGCAAATCTCGAGGGAGCCCTCAACGCGCAACCGGAACACCCGGGGATTGTTGGCCAGCACCAGGTGGGCGCCCCGCCCGATAATGACCCCGCCGCTTTCGGCGATGGCCAGGGTGGTCTTGACCAGGCGCCGGTAAAAACCTGCCTGGGAGACCTCGCCCTTGGTGAACAGGGCGTGAATCCAGTCGTCCAGCGGGCTGGGGGCCCGTTCATCGATGAGGCTCATCAGGAACTTGTCCGACTTGGCCTCTTTGACGATGCCGTCCAGCATGGAGTAACCGAAGCAGGGGACGGTCAGGGCCTCGGCCAGCAGTTCGGCGATCCGACTGCCGTTGGCGCCAAAGGATCGGGAGACGGTCACGACCGGACATTTTTTTTCTCGGCTGCACTCCTCCGCCCGTTTCGGGTCAAAGTAGGATGACATCGAGAGTCCTTGGATATCAAACAATTTTCCCATCAACAACCTCCACACAGTATTGAAGTCCCGCCGCAACGACCCGCGCACGGATATGGTGCCTTCCGGGAAGAAAAAAAGCAACGGAAAAATCCGGGGACCGTCACCATGCAGCAGGTCAGGGGATGCGAAATGGCGGGTGATGAGCCTCCGTGTGCGGAGGGGGTGGCGGTGCGGAGATGGCTGGATTTGGGCAAGACATTTTGTTATAACTGTGGCACGGATGTTGTCAACTGGGGGGGACAAGGCAGATGAGATCGTTAATCAAGAGGAGGGGGGTGACCATCGCGCTGTTGGGTTTGTCCCTGCCGGCCGTTCCGTTGCTGGCCGAGGAACAACCGGGCAACGCTGAGTTGTATACCCTGTACCGCCAACTGCGTGAAGAACTGGCGGTTGTGCGGGCGGAAAACCGGGCCCTGCGGGAGACGATTGATGCACGCCAGGCGGCAGAACCGTCCCCGGTCGGGTCGCCTCCCCGGCCGGATGCCGCCCGGGCTGTTGCCGACGCCCCTGTGACCCCGTCCGGAGAGACCGCCGCTCCCGTGCCAGCGCTCCGCAACCAGGCCGTTCCCTTGCAGGCAGAGTTCAAGAAGAGTTATCTCACTTTCCGCTCAGCGGACGGCAACATCAGCTACAAGCTGGACGGGCGGATCATGGTCGATGCGGGTTTCGTCCAGAATGACAAGGACAACCAGAAGACCAATCTGCTGCGCAGCAATACCGAGGTGCGGCTGGCCTCGCTGGCCATCAAGACCACATTGTACCGGGACTGGGCAGGCAAGTTTGATCTGAACCTGGCCGATACGACCAGGGTCAAGATTCGGGACATGACCCTGACCTACAAGGGTGTGCCGCGCACCGCCTTCACGGTGGGCAACCACAAGCCCCAGTTCGGTATGGAGGAGTTGAGCAGCTCCCGATGGACCACCTTCATGGAGAGTGGTCTGCCGGCTGCGTTTGTCACCGGTCGCCGCATTGGTGCCAGTGCGACCTACTGGGAGGAGGCCTTTTCGGTGGGGGCGACCGTTTTTGGTGACGGTTGGGATAAAAACCCGGCGGACACCGGCAATGCGGAGGGGGTGGGGTGGGCCGCACGGGTTGTCGGTCGACCCTTCATGCAGGACGATGCCAACAAACTGCTCCATCTGGGCGCCGGTTATCTGGTGCAGCAGCCCCAGTCTGCCGATGGCACGGCCAAGACGATCAAATTCAGCTCTGCGCCCGAGGCCGATTTTGTCGGCTACAAATTTCTGAACACCGGTGACCTGCCGGGCACCCGGGAGGCTGCCACCTGGGGCCTGGAACTGGCGGGCAAATGGGACAAATATTATGCCCAGTCGGAATACCTGCGGACCACGGTGCGTCGCAGCAACGCCTCGCAGCCCGTGTTCAGTGGCTGGTATGCCATGGTGGCGGCTTTCCTGACCGATGATTCCCGCACCTACAGCCCGGAGGATGGATATTTCGGGGCCGTGTTGCCCAACGGACCCTGGGGCGCCCTGGAACTGGCCCTGCGCTACAGTCTCCTGGACCTGAATGACCCGGGTGCGGGCGTTCTGGGGGGCAAGGCCCGGGATGCCACGCTGGGCGTCAACTGGTATGTCAACAACAACATTATTTTCCGGGCCAACTATATCCATGTGGACAATGATGTCAATGCCACGGGTGCCGGCAAGCTGGCCGGTGACGATACCCTGAACATTTACGGAGCCCGCATGGAATATCTTTTTTGAGGCCGCGTGGCCGAACCGGGGGTGGGACTTGATCGTCGTTTCGTTTCTGTTCACCCCGGGAAATCACGCCGGGATTGTGGGCCCGGGGCTTGTGCTCCGGGATTTTATGGTCAGGGAGGTTGCCCTTTGCACATGACCCAGCTTGTTGCGCGTGCCATGGTGTTGGGCTGGCTGTTGATCGGGGGGGTGCTGATGGTGGGCACGGCCCGTGCGGCGGGTCTTCCGCTGACGATCGGTTCCATTTCCAACGATCCGGCCAAGGAGATTCGTCGTTTTCTGCCGGTTGCCCACCACCTGGCTGCGCAACTGGCGTCCCACGGGATCGGCAGGGGGCAGGTGGTGATCGCGGCCAACATGCCGGAGATGGTCAATCTGATCAAAAACGGGCAGGTGGATCTCTATCTCGACAGTCCCCTGCCCTCCGTGCTGGTCAATCATCTGGCGGGCAGCACCATGGCGCTGCGGCGCTGGAAAAAGGGCACGGTCGAGTACAGTGCCGTCGTTTTTGTCAAAAAGGAGAGTCCCATCCGGGAACTGGCCCAACTGGTCGGGAAGCGGGTCGCCTTCAAGGATCTCCACTCCTCCAGCAGCTATCTTTTGCCCCGTATTGCCATGGAACAGGCCGGTCTGCAGATGGTGGAACTCGCCGACGGGCGGGAGGACATGCCAGCCGGCAAGACCGGCTATCTGTTCACCAATGATCGGGAAACCAGCCTTTTCTGGGTCGCCATGGGCAAGGTCGATGCGGGTGCCATGTCCAGAGAGGAGTTGGCCAAACAGGCCAGGGGGGAAATGGACCAACTGCGGGTGATCCACGAAACGGTGGCGATTCCCCGGCATGTTGTCAATCTCCGGGGTGATCTGCCCGCCCCCCTGGCCCGGGATCTGGTGCAGGCGCTCCTGGGCATGGAGCAGGATGCAACCGGCAAACGGCTGCTGGGCGACTTTGAGCACACCACCCGGTTTGATCCCGTGCCACCCCAAACCCTTGCCCGGTTGCGGGAGATGACCCCTGCCATTCTGGCCATCCTGGGCGAGTCGCCGTGATGGAGACGGTTGGCGCCTCCCCGTCGGGTCGGCTGTCGTTCGGCATTCGTGCCAGACTGCTCGGTTTTACCGCCGTGCTCATCCTGCTGGTATCGGTCGTCCTGACCGCCTACTCTGCCGTGACCAACCGCGACCATCTGCTGGAGGTCTATCAGGAGAACGCCATCGATGTGGGCGATACCCTGGCCGAAGCGGTGGGCAACGATTTGTACCGAATGGATTTGCGGGGTTTGCGTCAACGTCTGGGGGCCGTGCACAAGAACAAGGCCATCACGGCCACCTTCATCCTGGATGAGCAGGGCCGGGTGCTGGCCGATGGCACATCCGCCAACAGTCAACGCGGCCAAAGGCCCGATGACCCCTTCATTGCCCGTCTCCTGGCCTCCCGGGAGTGGGTGGTGGAGCGTGGCGAACACCTGCTCAAACTGGGGCGCGCCATCACACTGGTGGATGGGGACCCGCTGGGTCGGCTCTATCTGCAGCTGTCGCTGGCGGATCTCCACCAAAAAATCATCCACCAACTGCAGGAGACCCTGCTGATCGCGGTCGGTTGCATCCTGTTCAGTTTTGTGGTCGCCTGGTGGTTTGCCGCCCGTTTTACCCGGCCCATCACCGCCCTGACCCGGGCGGCGGACCGGATTCGTTCGGGCGATGTGTTGGCCCACGTACAGATTCCTGTCACCGGGCACGATGAGATCCGCACCCTGTCCGTCTCGCTGGAGGAAATGTTGCGGCGCCTGCAGGCTTCCGACCGGGAGTTGCGTGGCTTGAACGTTTCGCTGGACCAGAAGGTGCAGGAGCGTACCCAGGCATTGCAGGAGACCCTGCTGATTGTGCACAGCAGCATCCAGTATGCCAGTCGCATCCAGCGCTCCATCCTGCCCGATCCGGATTTTTTCCGGTTTGTGTTGCCGCAGCATTGTGTGGTCTGGCAGCCTCGGGATGTGGTGGGTGGTGACCTGTACTGGTGCCGGCTGTGGGGGCTGGGTACTCTGCTGGTGGTGGGGGACTGCACCGGCCACGGGGTGCCGGGGGCCTTCATGACCCTGATTGCCAACGGCGCCCTGGGGCATGCCATCAATACCACCCCGCCGGGCCAGTTGGCCACCCTGATCACCACCATGCACAGCAATATCCAGGAGGTCCTGGGACGCGAACAGTCGACGGGCAGTGCCGATGACGGTGTGGAACTCGGGGCCTGTTATCTGGCGCCGGGAGCGGCGGATCTGCTGTTTGTGGGGGCACGGTTTTCCCTGTTTTGTCAGGACCCGGGCCAACCGGTGGTCGAGCGGAAAGGGGATCGTACCGGGATCGGCCACCGTTATCTGACCGGCACCCAGCTGTTTGCCGAACAGTCGCTGGCCCGGTTGCCGGGCCGGCGCTTTTTTCTGGCCACGGACGGCATGATCGATCAGGTAGGTGGGGCGAAACGGCTGGGACTGGGCAAGAAGCGTTTCAAACACCTTCTGGAACAGCACGCACAGACCCCCATCCAAGCGGTCGGAACGCGGTTGTACGAGGCGCTCGTTGCCTACCAGGGCGAGGAAAGACGACGGGATGATGTCACCATTGTGGGTTTTATCGCCCCCCAGCAAGGAGACCAGGATGCATGCCCATGAGTTGTTGCCGTTCAGGAGAGATCTGGAAGATCGGGGGATCATTCTCTGTTACAACGGTTATATGACGGAGGAGGTATTGACGGGTATCGGTGCCACGATCAAGCACAAAATGGCCGTGGACAAGACCGACAAGAACGTGGCCCGCAGTCTGTTTTCCCTGTTTGTCGAGCAGATGCAGAATGTCATTCGCTATTCGGCGGAAAAGGAGATCCTCCCCCTGGAGGGGGCCGGGGTGACGATGCGTCATGGTCTGCTGGTGGTGGGCATGGAGTCCGATCACTATTTTGTCGCCTGTGGCAACATGGTGGACAGGAAGGACGTCGACACGTTGCGCGACAACCTGACGCGCATCCAGAACCTGGACCGGGAGGAGTTGAAGGCGCTGTTTCGCCACACCCTGAAGGGTGAGACCCCCGCCGGCAGTCTGGGGGCCGGGGTCGGTTTTATCGACATGGCGCGCCGGGCCACCCGGGGTTTCGAATTTGATTTTGCCGATGTGGATGACGCGTTATCCTATTTTTCCATCAAGGCCTACATCTGAGCAGCAGGGGGAGACAACCGATGACGACCATGCAGGTAGACGGTACGGACCGCACGCCAGGCGTTGCGTTTGATTTTGCCAACAACCGGTTTTCCCTGGCCGGCGAGTCCTACCCGGAAGATGTGGCCATGTTTTATGGCGCGCTGCTCAACCGGTTGGCGGAACACCTGGCCGGGTTGCGGGGTGCGGAACTGCAGTTTGATTTTCGCTTCATCTATTTCAACAGTTCGACCGCCAAGGTGGTCATGCGCCTGTTCGAGCTGTTGGAACAGGCGTCCCAGGCAGGCAATACCGTGGTCGTCAACTGGCATCACGAAGAGGATGACGACAACATGCGGGAGATGGGCGAGGAGTTTGCCGAGGATTTGCAGTCGGCCCGCTTCAACCTGATATCCGGGCCGGCGTGAGCCGCCTGCCCTGGTTCATTGTCCCGGCCGAACCCGTTCCAGGGGAGTGCCCCTGAGAATGGCGTGATCAAACAGGGTCCGGGCGGCCAACCGGTCGTAGTGGACCGCCTCCTCCTGAAAGACGTGCGTCTTTTCCACGACGGCGCGGGTGGCAAACCGCACCGCATCCTCCTGGGCCACCAGGTCGATCCTGCCTTGGTATACCCAGGTGGCATTGCCGGTCAGTTGCGCCCTGATGCCCGTTGCCGTGACTTCCGGGGTGACCCAGACGATACCGCCGGCGGTGTGGACGGCCACGGGTTGCCGGTTGTGGACCGTGCCGTTCAGTACCTGGGCCACCACCGAGGCGGTCATGCCCGTCCCGCACGAGAGGGTGAGTCCGGCGCCCCGTTCATGGGTTTGCACCAGAATGGTCTGCCGGTCCACCACCTGCACGAAGCTGACATTGGCGCGATTGAGAAAGAGGGGATGGTTTTCCATGGCCGGTCCCAGTGCCGGCAGGTCCAGGTCGCGCAGATCAGGCACCGGGACGATCAGATGGGGATTGCCGACGGACAGCAGAGTGCCGACCCAGGTCTGCCGTCCGACCTGGAAAGGCTGCGACAGGAACGGGGTGGTGGTCCGACTGGCCAGAATATGGGTCGGATTGGTGGAGACGTGATCGGTGGTCACCCGGACGAACGGCATCTGATGTTCGGCCGAGAAAAAATTTTCCGTTTTGAACAGGCCTCCCAGGGTGTGAAACAGCAGGGGATCGTTGCCCCGGAAGCGGCCTTCGAAACAGAGTCGGGCGGCGCATCGCAGACCGTTGCCGCACATTTCGGCCTCGCTGCCGTCCGGGTTGAAAAAGCGCATCCGGGGGTGCCGGTCATCGACGGCAGAAACAAAAATGACGCCGTCCGCCCCCACGCCGGTCTGCCGGTTGGTGACCAGTCGGGTGAACCCGGCCTTGAGGGGTTCGGGAATGAGGGTCTGACCGGTCTCGTCCAGGGCCACAAAATCGTTGCCTGTGCCGTGGCATTTGATCATCTCGATTGCAAACTGTTCGGCCATTTTTTTGTCCCGGGTGCGCAAACGGTGGGGGCGGGTCGATCGGGTGATCAGATGGACGGGGCGGGTTGGGCCAGCAACCGATCCACCTGCTCGATGAGTTGGACCATTTCCTCCGGGCGACCGATGGTGATACGCAACCGATCCACCAGGACCGGGTCATGGTCGAAATACCGGACCAGGATGCCGGCCTCCCGCAGGGCTTCAAACCAGTATCGTCCCCCGCCGTGACCGGTGGGCACCTGGGCCAGCACAAAGTTGGCCTGGCTGTCCGGCACATGGAAACCCCGTTGTCGCAGGGCGCTGGTCAGCGCCTGCCGTTCGCGGCGAATCAGCTGGCGTACCGGTTGGTAGTCGGACAGGTGTTGCAGGGCGGCGACCGCCATCATTTGCGAAAGATAATTCACGTTGTAGGAGTCGCGCACCTTGTGCAACTGTTCGGCCAGGGCCGTGCTGCAAAAGGCCAGGCCGAGCCGCAGACCCGCCAGGGCCATGAATTTGGAAAAGGTGCGAATGATGATCAGGTTGGCCAGTTCCGGGAGCAGCGCCAGGCCGTGATCGTCGGCGAAGTCGACATAGGCTTCGTCCAGGACCACCACGCCGGCGGTTTGCCGGCACAGTGCCGCCACCTCTGCCAGCGGGACGGCGTGACCGGTCGGCGCGTTGGGGCGGGCGATCAGCAGCAGCCTGGGCTGGTGGGCCAGCAATCCTGCCACGGGCAGTTGCCCGTCCGCCTCCCAGGGCACGCCTGCGAACCGCCCGCCCTGGAGCTGGGTCAGGCTGTGGTAGAGGGAATAGGTCGGTTCCGGCACCGCGACCCACTCACCGGGTGCGACAAAGGTGCGCAACAGAATGGTCAGCAGGTCATCCGAGCCGTTGCCCACCACGACCTGGGTGGCATCCACCCCGTAGGCGGCGGCAGCGGCCTCTCGCACGGGCCGGGCGGACGGTTCCGGATAGAGGCGCAACCGTTTGAAATCCAGCGAAGAGATCCAGGCATCCAACACCGATGCCGGGGGCGGGAACGGATTTTCGTTGGTGTTGAGCTTGATGAAGGGGCGATCGGCATCCGGTTGTTCTCCGGGTACATAGCCGGCCATTTCCAGTATCTCGGGGCGCACCCAGTGGCGAATATTCATGAGGGAACCTTTTCGTTTGTGATCCGGGCGGATATACTCGGCACGGGGTGGGTTGCCGCGGGGGCAATCACCACCGGACCGATAGACCGACACCTCGGCGGCAACCCGGATGGAATGTATTCTGGCAATCGCACAGGTCAACCCCCATGTGGGGGCGTTGACCGACAACGGACAAATGGTGCTGGACGTTGCCCGGCGGGCCCATGCCCTGGGCGCCTCTCTGGTGGTTTTTCCGGAGCTGGTCTTGACCGGTTATCCGCCGGAGGATCTGCTGCACAAACCGCTTTTCCTGGAACGGCTGGCAGAGGTCGAACAGCAGCTGCACCAGGGGCTGGCGACCGTCGGTGTGGATGTGATTTATGGCACAGTCCGGCGTGGTGTGGAAGGGTTGTTCAACGCCGGCGTGTTCGTCTGGGCCGGACAGGAGGTGGGGTGTGTCGCCAAGTGGCGGTTGCCCAATTACAGCGTCTTTGACGAGCAGCGTTATTTTGTGCCGGGCACGGCGGTGCGTCTTTTTCCCTATCGGGGGCTGTCGCTGGGCATCACCATCTGCGAGGATGTGTGGCATGCCGGTGATCCTCTGGCCCGTCTGGCTGCCGAGGGGGCGTCGCTGATCATCAACCTGAACGCCTCGCCCTACCACGTCGGCAAGCAGCGGGAACGGGAGGATGTGGTGCGACAGCGCATAGTGGAACATGGCCTGCCGATTGTCTACGTCAACCAGGTGGGGGGGCAGGATGAACTGGTGTTTGACGGTGGCTCGTTTGCCTGCCATGTGGAGGCGGATGGCACCATCCGCCAGGTCCTGCGCTGTGCCGCTTGCGCGGAAGATCTGGCCCTGTTGCGGGTCAGCCATCCAACGGGCCAGCCCTTCTGGCTGCAGCCGCTGACGGCCGCGCTCCCGTTGCCGGTCCCGGAGGCTACCCTGGAGCAGGAGATCTACGCTGTTCTGTGCCTGGGTCTGCGGGATTATGTCCGCAAAAACGGGTTTGCCGGCGTGGTGCTGGGCCTGTCCGGCGGTATCGATTCTG
>JAMOAX010000282.1:0-1939 GCA_039908555.1 Magnetococcus sp. DMHC-8 | reverse complement strand
GAATGCCGGCCTCCACCGATTGCACCCGGTAGATCGTTCCCTTGGGCACAAACTGTCCGGTCGCCTTGACCGCTTCGTCAATTTGGGTGGTCATGGCCCACAGCCCGAACGCGATGCTGGCGCCGATGGCCGACAGCAGGGCCAGCCGGATCTTCCAGGGAATGACCGCTTCTTCCAGGGTGATGGCATCGGCGAAGCGCTGGGCGGAGTGTGGTACAGACATGAAAGCTCTTCTCCGGGACAACAATATACATGCTGCAATACCGATACACTCAGACGAAATTTTTCGACAACATTTTCTTGACCTCGTCGGGCGGGCCGGCGGCCCGCAAATAGCCCGAATCCAGATACAGGACGATATCGGCCATCTGCATGTGGCTGGGCCGATGGGTCACGATCAGGATGGTGGTCGTGCCGCGCAGTTCGTCCACGGCGTTGCGGAACAGTTGCTCGCTGTCGGCATCCAGGTTGTTGGCCGGTTCATCAAACAGGACGATGCGGGACCGCTTGAGATAGACCCTGGCCAGCGAAAGCCGCTGTTTGAAGCCGGCGGACATGCGGGACATGCGGCTTTCGTCGACCCGGGTGTTGAAGCCCTCCGGCATGCTCTGGATTTCCGCCAACAGGCCGGCCCTGGCAGCGGCGGTTTCCAGTTCCGCGTCACTGGCCACCGGATTGGCCAGACGCAGGTTCTGGGCGATCGAACCAAAGAAAATATCGCAGATCTGAGGCAGATAGCTGATGGACTGTCGCAGGGAGATGGGGTCCATCTGCCGGATGTCCTCGTCATCGATCTGGATGCTGCCCGCCTGGGGAACGTACAGCCCAAGCAGCAGCTTGATCAGGGTGGATTTGCCGGAACCGTTGGCGCCGATGATGGCCACGACCGAACCGGCGGGAATCTGACAGTTGATACCGACCAGGGCCGGTTCCGCGTCATTGGTGTAGCGGAAGGAGACCCGGGAAAAGAGCACCGATCCCTTGAAATTCAGCCGGCCCCGACTGGCGGTATAGGCGTCCCGTTCCCCCTTGATTTCCATCAACCGGTCCACCTGATTCAGGCTGCCGAAAATTTGCACCATCCTGGCAATACCCAGAAAAGTGGTCTGGATGGGTGCGAGAATGCGCCAGGTGAGCATCATGGCTGCCACCACCGAACCGGCGGTCTGGGTGCCGGCCAGCACCCCCTTGGCGGTCATGGACATCACCCCCACCGAGGCCGCCATGGTCAGGACCTGTGCGGAGGCCGCCAGCACGGTGGTCATCTGGGAGACATAAAAGTTGGCCAGGATGGCCCTGCCGGACAATTCGCGATAGCGGTCGCACCAGGCCTCCGAGGCATGCGCGCCCTGGATGACGGCAATGTGGGAAAAGGATTCGGTGAGAAAGGCCTGGCGCTGGGACTGCAGTCGACCGGCATGGGAGGTATGCACGCGCAGTATGGGCACGAGGATCGCTCCGACCAGACCAAGACAGGCCATCAGGATCAGCATGAACAGGATGACCCCCGGACTCACCATGCCCAGGGTCACCAGGAAAAACAGGGTGGTGGGTGCATCGTAGTAGAGCACGGAGAGATGGCTGGTGAACATGTCGCGCACCACCTCCAGGGATTTGATCCGGGCCACCTGTACACCGACAGCCACCCGTTCGGTATAGGGTGCGGGCATCGCCAGCAGACGTTCCAGGATACCGGACCCCAGGATGCGTTCGGCCTTGGCACCGATGTAGGCCAGAATGCGGGCCCGCTGAAAACGCAGTGTGGCATCCAGGACGATGGCCACCAGGGTACCCACCATCAGACCGATGATCATGGAACGGGAACCGCTGGGAATGACGCTGTCATAGATGGCCATGTTGAACAGGGCGCTGGAGATGGCAAAAACATTGCCGACCAGGGTGACCACCATTGTCCACCAGATCAGGGAACCAAAGCGCA
>JAMOAX010000281.1:0-1958 GCA_039908555.1 Magnetococcus sp. DMHC-8 | reverse complement strand
CCATCGACCAGGAGGAGGTGGCCCGTCTGCAGAAGGACATGGTGGCCGAGCGGCGGATCATTGAGCGGGATGCGGATGCCCGCATTCGTGCGATGTTGATCGGCAAGGTGGTGCGGGGCGGTCCCGGCCTGCAGGCCGGTGAGCCGTTGACCGCCGCCGTACTGGACAAGCTGGGCGCCAGGCGCTGGAATGGCCTGATCCTGGAAGAAGATGCTATCACCCATCAGATCGAGGGGATTCGCGAGCAGGTGGACAAGGCGGCCTTGCGGCTGAAAAAGCGGTTTGACAGCAAGGTGGAAAAGCTGGAGCGGGGGGATGACCTGCCGCCGGGCGGGCTGAAAATGGTCAAGGTCTACGTGGCGGTCAAGCGCAAGCTGCAGCCCGGTGACAAGATGGCAGGCCGGCACGGCAACAAGGGTGTCATTTCCAAGATCAACCCCGTGGAGGACATGCCCTATCTGGAGGATGGCACGGCGGTGGATCTGGTGTTGAATCCGCTGGGTGTGCCCTCGCGCATGAATGTGGGACAGATCCTGGAGACCCATCTGGGTTGGGCAGCCAAGGGTATGGGGGCACGGATTGGCCAGCTCATGGAGCACTACCGGGCCGAGGCCGAGCAGACCCAGGAGGTGCGCGAGCTGCTGGGGACCATCTATACCAACCCCCGTCAGTCCCGGGCGATCAGGATGCTGACCGACACGGAGGTGATCTCCCTGGCGACCAACCTGTGCGATGGTGTGCCGGTGGCCACTCCGGTGTTTGACGGGGCGGAAGAGAAGGATATCGTCACCCTGTTGGAGAAGGCCGGGCTGCCCGCTTCCGGGCAGGTGCGGCTCATCGACGGGCGGACGGGGGACTATTTTGACCGGCCTGAGACGGTGGGCTATATTTACATTCTCAAACTGCACCATTTGGTGGACGACAAGATCCATGCCCGTTCCATCGGCCCCTATTCCCTGGTGACCCAGCAGCCGTTGGGCGGCAAGGCGCAATTTGGCGGACAACGGTTCGGGGAGATGGAGGTGTGGGCCCTGGAGGCCTACGGTGCCGCCTATACGTTGCAGGAGATGTTGACCGTCAAGTCTGACGATGTGGCGGGACGCACCAAGATTTACGAATCCATCGTCAAGGGGGATGATACCTTTGAGGCGGGCATTCCTGAGTCGTTCAACGTGTTGATCAAAGAACTGCAATCCCTGGTATTGGACGTGGAACTGAAGACCGCGGATTGACTCTTTTGACGCAGGAACAGTCGGAGAAAAATGGGTGAACCAGAATATCTTCAAACTTTTCTCCCGGCCTTCGCTGGGGCAGGGTTTTACCGGCATACGCATCTCCGTGGCCTCTCCGGAGAAGGTGCGTTCCTGGTCGTTCGGTGAGGTCAAGAAGCCGGAGACCATCAACTATCGGACCTTCAAACCGGAACGGGACGGCTTGTTCTGTGCCAAGATTTTTGGGCCGATCAAGGACCATGAGTGTTTGTGCGGCAAGTACAAACGACTGAAGCACCGGGGGGTTATCTGCGAAAAGTGCGGCGTGGAGGTGATTCAGTCCAAGGTCCGCCGGGAGCGGGTGGGTCACATCGAGCTGGCCTCGCCTGTGGCCCACATCTGGTTTTTGAAATCCCTGCCCAGCCGCATTGGCCTGCTCCTGGACATGACCCTGAAGGATCTGGAACGGGTTTTGTACTTTGAAAACTTTGTGGTCCTGGACGGGGGCATGACCCCCCTCAAACGGGGTGAGTTGCTGACCGAGGACCGTTATCACCAGGCCATGGACGAGTATGGCGATGAGTTCAAGGCGGGCATTGGTGCCGAGGCCATCCGGGAGATGCTCAGCGCCATGGACATTCCCGGTGAGGTGGTCATGTTGCGGACCGAGTTGGGGGAGACCGGGTCCGAGGCGCGGCGCAAAAAAATTATCAAGCGGTTGCACACCCTGGAGGCTTTTCACGAGTC
>JAMOAX010000105.1:0-10147 GCA_039908555.1 Magnetococcus sp. DMHC-8 | reverse complement strand
GGGGGATGATCCCCCTGGACCCGCATGACCATCGGCTCAAACCGGGGGTGCCGGACCCAAACCAGAGGTCCATCAGGGCCCGCCACCCCCCGGCGTCGTGACGACTACTTGAGCAGTTGCAGAATCAGGGCAGGCTGCTGGTTCGCCTGGGCCAGAATGGCCGTACCGGCCTGCTGCATGATGCTGTTCTGGGTCAACTTGGCCGTTTCCGCCGCGATGTCCGCATCCAGCACCCGCGACCGGGCCACCGAAGTGTTCAGGGAGACGTTGGTCAAGTTGGAAATGACCGCCTCGAAACGGTTTTGCATGGCACCCAGGGTGGCACGGGTGAAGGTCACCGTATTGATGGCCCGATCAATCTTGCTGATCGCCGACTCGGCCGCCGCCTGATTGTCGGCGGTGGAGGTGCCGAAACCGAAACTGTTCATGTTGGCCGCATCGACGCCCAACTTGGAGGCCCGCATGTTGGTGATGGAAACCGTAATGATCTGGCCGCTGTTGGCCCCCACATGGAAGGTCCGGCCGGCCGACATGCCGCCACTCAGCAATTTTTGGTTGTTGAACTCTGTGGTGTTGGCAATCCGGGTGATCTCATAGACCAACTGATTGACCTCTTTCTGCAAATCCGCCCGGTCGCTGGCCACGTTGGTATCGTTGGCCGCCTGGATCGCCAGTTCCCGCATCCGCTGCAGGGCGCTGGTGGTTTCCGTCAAGGCGCCCTCGGCAATCTGAATCAACGAAATACTGTCGTTGGCATTGCGCACGGCCTGATTCAAACCACGAACCTGCGCGGTCATCCGATCCGATATGGAGAGACCAGCCGCATCGTCCGCAGCACTGTTGATACGCTGACCGGATGACAACCGTTTGAAGGTGGTCGACAGCGCATTGGTGCTGCTCGTCAAAAAGCGCTGGGTGGTCAACGAAGAAATGTTGGTATTGAGTACGAGAGCCATGGGTAAATCCTCCTTGTTGGGAACACCTTGCGGTATTCCATAAAATCAATCCTTCCCTGGTTGGAGGTGAGCCGTTCATTTGTCTGCAGGGCCGGCCCGGCCCATCACACATCATGTGTGTATTCGTTTATGCTGCCAAGTATTTCATGTACGACAAAATTAACTTTAGTCATGCAAAAAACGCAAAATAATCCTGTATTCGCCAACAACGTGCGCAATTAATCACATAATTCATCAAACAGTGCACAACTCTTCCCGTGCTGCGCAACGACCGCATGGGTATCAGCGGGTGGGCAGGGCAGCCGGGGACGGCACCGTCATTTCATGTTTGCACAGCAGATTGTATGAACCCGGTGGATCGAGCAGTCCGCCGGCCGGTTGGGCAGAGCGGTTGCGGGTGGGCATGTAGCGGCCCGGGGGAATGGCTGGATGATGCACATGGTGGTTACCTCCCGATACAGTAATCCATCTGGATTACGTTTCATTATCCGTCCCTGGCTGGAGGTGGGTTGTTCATTTTACAGGGCCAACCCTAACCCTGGGGATCTGCGCCGCACCATGCCGGCTTGCCGGTTGCCATGGTGGCCGTTGCAGACTGCCGGGCAACCTTCCTGGTCACCCTCTGAAGTCGTGCTGCCTGTCAGCCCGATATGGGACCGACCTGGTCAAACAGTGGATTGTTGCAGGAGATTTGTTTCTCACAGTCAGCCACCGTATGTGGAAATTATCGGCCCACGGGCCGGTTACTTGAGAGAAAAAATGGGGTGGCGGGCATTTTTCTCGGCAGACACGGGATAACCTGTTGTCAATTATGTTTTTTCTCTGCCATGGGGATGCCCAGCTCATTGGCCAGTTGGGCGGCCTGTTCGTTGTCCATCTTGCTGAGAATCTTGGCTGCGACCTTTTCTTTCATCACCTTGAGCACCAGCACGGCGGTTTCCCGGTCCATGCTCTTCAGTCCATCGGCAGCCGCCTTGACCTTCATTCCGGAAAGAATCTTGGCCAGGCGCATGATGTTGGCATCGTCAACCACCTTTTCCTTGTCCAGGTTGGTGCGGATTTCGTTGCGCAGGGTTTCCAGGGAGGCGATGCGTTTGGCCAGTTTTTCTTCCAACCGTTTGAGATCGGCCTCGCGCAGGTCCAGCCACTTGGCCCGTTTTTCCAACTCCAGGCGACGGTGTTCCAGGTTGTTCAGCAAACCGGCGGGATCGGCGATCCCGCTGGCCTTGTCTGACACATTCTGATCTTTGTCTTTATCTTTATCTTTGCTGGCGGCGGCCGGTTTGTTGCCGCCCGGTTTGGCCGGTGGGGCCGCAGCCGGCGAGGCAGCAGGCGTGGAGGCTTCCGCCTGACTCACGGCCCAGGCCGACTGACCCGGCCAACAGCACAACAGTGCCAGGAATACCATCCAAACAGGCCGCAACGGAATGCGTCGGTGTGCGTCGTGCTGCTGCCAGCCCGCAACGTTCGATAAACCTGTCATCCTACCTCTCCTTCCTGACCGACAAAGGTTTTGTTTCGCAGGACACCGACCATGTCCATCGCTTTTTTCTCATGGTATTCCAGCCGCTTGCGCTGTTGTTGCGCCTCTTTTTCTGCCAGCTTTTCCGCCTGCTGGAGCTGGGTGCGGGCAGCGATCCAGGTTGCTCTGGCTTTTTCCAGATCCTGCTGGGCAACGACGATCATCTGTTCCAGTCGCTTGCGTCGCCAGGCCTGTCCTTGCAAAAATTTGTCCAACAGGCCCAGTGGCAGTGGCGGCCCGGCTGACCGGTCGGTTCCCTGGTCAAGGGCCAGTCGCATTTGTGCCTGTTCTTCTGTGGTTTGCTGATCCAGTTGGCGCACGTCCTGCTTCAACCCTTCCAGGCGGGCCAGCAGGCGGGCAAAGGCCGTGCCCTGGATCTCCTCCCGGATGCGGCGCAACTCGACCAGACGGTCAAAACGGTTCATTGTGGCCTCGTCTGCCCCCCCCGGTTGCTCTCGCCAAGATTGCCAAAATCCGCCACACTGTTGCCGGAACACCCGGACGGGCGGGTCCAGACGACGCACGCCCCCTCTTTCGTCAGGATAGCATCATGAAAAAATTATTTCCACTGCCAGTTTTACCGCACCCATCCTGGGATGTGCAGTTTTTCAGTGCTCATGGGGGTCTGGGGGAGATTATCTCCCCCAGTGGGGGTGTGGGGGCAAAGCCCCCACCAGGACCCTGGAGAATCAGGGAAAAATCCTCACGGGGCCTTGCCCCGAACCCCACCAGGGGCTCTACCCCTGGACCCCGCCAGGGGGATGATCCCCCTGGACCCGCAATACCACGTATCCCAGACTGGGTGCGGTTTTGTTGGTTTTTGACCTGTTGGCTGATCGTCGTGCCATGGGCCACCCCTGCCGACGGGGCGGGCAAAAAAAGTGTCACCCTGGTGACCAGCCCCGAGAGCGCCGATCTGTTGCAATCCCTGGGAGAGCCTCTGCAGCGGGTGGCCGGGATCAAGGCGGGGGATGTGCATTTTCATGTCATGCTGGACAATGGACTCAATGCCATGGCGTTGCCCGGGCAACACATCATCCTGAACAGTGGCCTGCTGCTGGCGGTACGTGACCGGGACGAACTGGCGGCGGTCATGGCCCATGAAATCGGTCACCTGAGCGCCGGCCACCACATACAGCTTGAGGCCAGCATGAAGGATATGACCCTGCGCACCATGGCGGCCCTGGCGGCCGGCATTGCGGCCGGGGTTGCCACGGGCAACAGCCAGGTGACCCAGGCGGCGGTCATGGGCGGCTCGGCGGCCTCTCAGTCGGCCCTGCTGGATCTCATTCGGGAAAAGGAGACCCAGGCGGACCGGTTGGCCGTCGGCTATCTGTCTGCCGCCGGTTTTGACCCCCGGGGGATGGTGCGTTTCATGGAGCGCCTCAACCGGGAGCAGCGCATCAGCAACCTGCCGCCGCCCTATCTGCTTTCTCACCCCCTCAGTTCGCAGCGCCTGATGGAGAGCCAACAACAAATTGACGCCCTGCCGGCCATTGCGTCGGTCGGCCCGGGCAGAACCGGGGCGGACAGGACCGGTCAGCCGGGGTCCGGGGCCCGCCCGGAGGCGGACAACGGGCTGCTGGCCCGGGTACAGGCCGTGCTGGAGGCGGGCACCAGTGACGATCTGAACGGTGTCATGGCCCGTTTCCGCAAACGCCTGGCGCTGGAACCCGACCATTTTCCCGCCCGTTACGGGTTGGCCGTGGCGGAACGCTACATGGGCCAGTTGCAGGCTGCCGGCACCGATCTGGAGGCACTGCTCAAACAACGGCCCCATGATCCCTATCTGCTCCGTGAACGGGGCATGGTCCGCCTGGAGCTGGGCAGGCCCGATGCCGCGGAGGCGGACTTCCGTGCCGCCCTGGTGCACCAGCCCAAACAGACCAATGCCGACCTGCGCTACCGTCTGGCCTTTGCCCTGAATGAACAGGAAAAACCGGCCGACGCCACGCCCATCCTGCGCCAGTTGACTCTGGAAAATCCCCTGACGGCAGACTATTTTTATCTGTTGGGCATCGTCGAGGGCAAGCAAGACCATCTGGGTGCCAGCCACCTGGCGCTGGCCCGCCACGCCTACCTGATCATGGAGAAAAAGATGGCCCGCTGGCACTATCAGGAGGCGATGCGCCACTTTTCCAGTACCGATGCCGGCAAGAATATTGCCCACGACGAGCTGACCAAACTGGATCAACTGGACAAATCCTTTTTTCGCCGGGATGAACCGTGACCAATAGCCAATTCAATCTCGCCAGCCTGCCTGCGGCGCATGCTGAGAATGCCGCAGCAAAAACCGGCTGCGGTTTTCTTTAAAAATCAACAGCAACGACAACGGCAAAGTCCCAGGGCGCTGCCCTGGACCCGCCAGGGGGGTGACCCCCCTGGACCCGCAGTTGTTTTTTTATTGTTATTTACCCTGCCCGGCCCTCTCCATCCCGACAGGCAGTGCTGCAATAAGGCTGCTCCCCGTGCCAGACAACCAGTTCCGCTGGCGTCAGGGTGCCACAACGGCGGCACCGGGAGAGGGACTGGGCCGCCGTTTCGTCCCGAAGGACCGGGGGAGGCGCCGGTTGCAACCAGCGCCAAACCAGCCGGGCCACCAGCAGGGCCACCGCCAGCAACAGCAAAAAACGCACCACACCCATGACAGCGTACCGCCCCTGCCCTACTGCTCGGCCTGTTTCTGGCGCTGGGATTGATGGTACAAGGCAGAAAAGTTGATGGGATCAAGCACGAGAGGCCGGAAACCGCCCTGCATGATCATGTCGGCGACGATCTGCCGCACATAGGGAAACAGGATGGCGGGACACTCGATGGCCAGCATGGGGGTCAACAACTCCCGGGGCATGTGCCGCAACAGGAACAGCCCGGCATAGGTCAAATCGACCAGGAACATGGTGCGCTCACCGAGCAACGTCTTGATCGTGACATGCAGCACCACCTCGAAATGTTCCGGCCCCTTCTGGGTGGCACCCGTTGCCAGGTTGAAATCCACCTGGGGCTCTGCCTGTTCCCGGAACACTTCCGGGGTGTTGGGACTTTCAAATGACAAATCCTTCAGATACAGTTTTTCCACATGAAAGACGGGCGCTGTATCGGCGGGTTCTGCGGCTTCGTCGGTTGCCGGGATGTTTTCTTCAGACATGGAAATCGCCTTGTCAATAGAGGGTATGCACAATCCCGAACCCGCCAGTCGGTCGAACCGGCTGGAGTCAGGGGGTCAGGCGTTCAGCCGACGGCCGGTTCGGGCGCGGCAACTGCCATCCCGGCCGGTGCGGCCCGTTGGGGGCGACGACGGGGTCGCCGTTTTTTGGCCGGTTTGCTGTCCTGACCGGTCTCGCTGGCGAGCGCCGTGGGTCCGGTGCGGACCGCAGCCGCGCCGCGGTCGCGCAGGCCGTTGCCCTGGTTCCGTCCCGAGAAGCCGCCCCCCGCTGTTCGCATGGGGAGACGGGCCGGCAAGCCGCTGGTGGGACGGTGCAGGTCGGCCAGCAACTCGTCGGGGGCCCAGGCGACAAAAATTTTGCCGCAATAGGACTCGATCTCCTCCAACCGGTAGGCACCCTCCTCATCCACCAGGGAGATGGCATCCCCCTTGGCCCCGGCCCGGGCCGTCCGGCCGATGCGATGCAGGTAGTCCTCGGCATTTTCCGGGAGGTCAAAGTTGATCACATGGGTGACCCCGTCGATGTGCAACCCCCGCCCCGCCACATCGGTGGCGATGAGCACCGGCAACTCGCCGGCCTGAAATCGCTGCAGCACACGCAATCGTTTGGCCTGCGGCACGTCACCGGACAGATAGCCGCTCAGGATGCCGTTGGCCTCCAGCCAGGCCTGGAGGGTTTCGCCCATCCGCCTGGTATTGGTAAAAATCATGACGCGCCCCTGTTCCCCGTTGTCGGCCTCTGCCAGATCACGGCGCAACAGGCCCACGAGCAGGCTGATTTTCTTTTTGCCCTCTGTATGGTAGAGACATTGGGTCACCTGCTGGACCGTCTTGACATCCATGGGGGTGGAGACCACCTCCGGGGAGTCCATGTATTCGTAGGAGAGTTCCTGGGCCCGGTAGGAGAGGGTGGCGGAAAAGAGCATGGAGAGCCGTTGGCCGTGGGGGGGCAGACGACGCAGGAGATAACGCAGGTCGGCGATGAAGCCCATGTCAAACATGCGGTCCGCCTCGTCGATGACCAGCGCCTGCACCCGATCACAACGGTAGGCTTTTTGCTTGAGATAGTCGATCAGGCGTCCCGGGGTGCCGACCAGCAGGTCGACGGTGCCATCGGTGAGGGCGGTGCGCTGTTTTTCATAATCGACGCCGCCGTAGACGGCCAGGATGCGCAAACCGGTATGGGCTCCCAGGGCCCGGGCGTCCTGTTCGATCTGCACCACCAGTTCCCGGGTGGGGGCGATGATCAGGATGCGCGGTGCGGCGCAGGCGGTGGACTGGACAGGGGCGGGCGGGGGGGACGGTGTCCGGTCCCCTCCCCCGCCTGCCAGTACCCGGGACATGGCGGCGATCAGGAAGGCTGCCGTTTTGCCGGTGCCCGTCTGTGCCTGTCCGGCCACGTCACGACCCGCCAGGGTCAGGGGCAGGGTCAGCGCCTGGATCGGCGTGCAGTCGGCAAACCCGCACGCCTGTATGCCCAGCATGACCGCTTCGGGAATGTCCAGTTCGGAAAATTTCATCAGGAGGCAACAGCCAGCGCCAAACCTTTTACCTTGGCGTTCAGACGGTGGGCATGGCGGGCGGCCGCGTTGTCATGGATGATGCCTTTCTGCGCCGTGACGGCCAGGACCGACATGGCCTGGCGCAGGGCTTCCTGCGCGCCCGGCAGGTCTTTGGCCTCCACGGCCGTCAACACCTTTTTGTAGAAGGTGCGCATGCGGGCCTTGGCGCTTCTGTTCCTGCTGTTGCGTTTTTCTGACCGTTCGACATCCTTGATGGAGGATTTAATATTTGCCACAGAACAAAAACTCCTTATGCTGAATGGGTGATCCTGACAGGATACCAAATTTATTCGTTCATCTCAACCCGTCCAAGCCCCGTGTCAAAGGTTTTTTATTCATGTTGCCAGAATCCACTGTCGCACCCTCTTCCCCGCCCCCGCCTGCCCACAGTCGTCGTCTGCTCATGCGGGCCATGGGGACCATCAGTTTTTTTACGCTGCTTTCCCGCATCATGGGATTTGTCCGGGACATGGTCCTGGCCCATGGTTTTGGGGCAGGCATGGGGGCGGACGCTTTTTTTGTGGCCTTCAAGCTGCCCAATTTTTTGCGCCGTCTGTTTGCCGAGGGAGCCTTCAACACCGCTTTCATTCCGGTGTTCAGTGATTATCTGGCCCGTGGTGACCGGGAGGAGACCCGAGAGGCGGCCCAGGCGGTCTTCACCACCCTGACCACCATTTTGATTCTGGTGGTGGTCGTGGGTCAGTTGTTCATGCCGTATGTGGTCTACGTGGCCGCCCCCGGCTTTGCCGATCAACCGGACAAGTTTCAGTTGACGGTGGAGCTCACCCGGATCACCTTTCCGTACATTCTGTTCATCTCCCTGGTGGCGCTGGCGAGTGGCATTCTCAACTCGTACCACCATTTTGCCCTGCCGGCGGTCAACCCGTTGCTGCTCAACCTGGCTTTGATTTTTGGCGCCCTGGTGCTGGCTCCCCATTTGGAACAACCGATCATGGGACTGGCCATGGGGGTTTTTCTGGGCGGGGTCGTACAACTGGCGTTGCTGCTGCCGGCGCTCAAACGGATCGGCATTCCCTTGCGTTTTCGCTGGCGTTTTCTCTCCCGCACCGATCGGCATCCTGCCATCCGGCGCACCCTGACCCTGATGGGGCCCTCGGTGCTGGGGGTATCGGTTGCCCAGATCAACCTGCTGGTCGACCTGTTCATTGCCTCCTGGCTGCCGGTCGGCTCCATCTCCTATCTGTATTATGCCGACCGGTTGGTGGAATTTCCTCTGGGGCTGATCGGCATCGCCATGGGCACCGCCATTCTGCCGAGTTTTTCCGCACGGGTCTCCCACAATGACCTGGATGGTTTGCGCCATGATCTGGATTTTGCTTTGCGTCTTGTGTTGCTGATCAACATTCCTGCCACCGCCGGTCTGGTGGTCCTGCGGGAGCCCATCCTGGCCATGCTGTTCGAACGGGGTGCCTTTGGTGCGGAGACCACCCGGCTCACCGCCCAGGCCCTGTTGGCCTATGGTTTGGGCCTGAGCGCCTTTTCCGCCATCAAGGTGGCCGCCCCTGTCTTTTATGCCCTCAAGGATACCCGCACCCCGGTTCGCATTGCCATTCTCTGCATGATTGCCAACATTGTCTTCAGTCTGCTGCTGCTGCTGCCGTTGCGCCATGCCGGGCTGGCGCTGGCCACCACGTTGTCCGCCTTTCTCAATGCCGGTCTGTTGTTCTACCATCTGCGGGCCAAAATCGGTTTTCGACCGGGGCGGGCCCTGCTGGTTCTGCTGGTCAAGACGGGCATTGCCACCGGGATCATGGTGCTTTTTCTGGTCTGGAGCCGCGAAACTTTCTGGCAGGCCAACGCCGGCACCGGTCAGATGGTGTTGATCCTGTTGCCGATCCTGCTGGGCAGCCTGCTGCTGTTTGTCGGGGCCACCTGGGTGCTGGGCATGGACGAACCCCGCGCCCTGCTGCGCCACCTGCGCCGCCGCACACCGTCATGACGCACCGGCAAAAGCCAGCCCTGATCACCGTTTCGACAGGCATTGCGGGTCCAGGGGGGTCACCCCCCTGGCGGGTCCAGGGCAGCGCCCTGGGATTTTGCTGTTGATGTTGATCTTAAAAAAAAGCCGACGCATGGTTTTCGCGTCGGCGTTTTCAGCATGCGCCGCAGGCAGGCTGGCGGGTGTTGACACCCTGTTGGACGAAACGATGATCAAGGCCCAAGACACATCACCAGACTTTTGGTTTGAACTCTACGTCGTTGGCCAATCGGACGGTTTCTCCGGACTGCGCGATCACGAACAAGCCCTGTTTCATGGCAAACTGATCGGCTTCTGATTCCACGACGATGCCGGCCACAGCACCGTAGACCCGGCAGTTGGCATAGCGGGGGAAAAAGGACTTGAAATCCGCCAGGCGCGTCAGATGACCGCGTACATCTTCAACCTGCAACTGGCTTTTTACCTCAATCAGTACGGCATCAACAGTATTGGCTACCAGGATATCGATCTCCATCCTCTTGCCATTGATGGTTTTCTTGGCACGGGTATAAACCTCATCGACTTGAAGTCCACGTGCCGTGAACATGGATATACAGGTCGGTACAATCAGACCCTCAACGAATTCTCCCCAGCGACCGCCCAGGTTGCCAACCAGAGTAGAGACCTCTTTAACCTTACGGTCAGTCTCTCGCATTTGCGCGGCAGTCTCCTGGATTTGACGGTCGGTTTCCTGGAACTTGCGGTCGGTCTCCGCTCTTCGTTCCCGATCCTCTCGAACCATTTCCTGGAACTGGTGGTTGGTTTCCTGAAACATTTTCCAAACATCGTCGACAGTCAGTGCGGTACCCATGGGTGGTTTCCTTTCGTGCAAGCCCAGCCTGACTGCCAGTGTACCAAAAAAATTCAGTCGCAGACAGAATTATACCGCACCCATCTTGGGATGTGCAGTTTTTTAGTGCTCATGGGGGTCTGGGGGAGATTATC
>JAMOAX010000280.1:0-1975 GCA_039908555.1 Magnetococcus sp. DMHC-8 | reverse complement strand
CGGCGAAAGCATTTATGCCCATGACCGGCTGGGACAGCCCATGCCGACGGCCAAAGCCATCACCACCGCCCAACCGGGCAACGATGTGGTCCTGACCATTGATACCAACATCCAGTACATCGCCTACCGCACCCTCCTGAAGGGAGTCACCAAGGCCCGTGCCAAGGGAGGAACCGTGGTGGTCATGGACCCCAACAGCGGCGATATTTACGCCATGGTCAACCAGCCCGGTTTCAACCCCAACAACCTGAGCGAAAGCAAAGCCGACGAACGGCGCAACCGGGCCATTGCCGACGCCTACGAGCCCGGCTCCACCTTCAAAACCTTCACGGTTTCGGCGGCCCTTGATCTTGGCCTGGTCAAACCGACCACCGGCTTTGATGTCCAGGGCGGCACATTGCGGGTCGGCGGACGGGTCATCCGCGACTTTCACCTGGGCAAACGCTGGCTATCCGTCGCCCAGATCGTCGAAACCAGTTCCAACGTCGGCGCCGCCAAGATCGGCATGCTGCTCGGCAACGCCAATATGGATCATTATATCAATAGTTTCGGATTTGGAAAATCGACCGGAATCGGTTTTATGAACGAATCTCCCGGCGCCGTTCCGGACATCTCCGCCTATCGCATCGTCGGTCTGGCCAATCGCTCCTACGGTTATGGCATCACCGCCACCCCCCTGCAACTGGCCACGGCGAGCGCCGCTGCCATCAATGGCGGTCTGCTGTACAAACCCCGTCTGGTGGCAGGTCGCATCGTCGACGGCCGACTGATTCCCACCGACCAACCGGAACCCAAACGGGTGCTCAAGGCCACCACTTCCGCGACGATGCGCGACATCCTGGCCCTGGCGGTGGGACCGGAGGGGACCGCCCCCCAGGCCCGGGTCGAAGGTTATACCGTGGCAGGCAAAACCGGCACCGCCCGCAAGGCCATGGGCAGTCAGGGCTATGTCCGGGGGCACTATTTTTCCTCGTTCGTGGGCTTCGTCCCGGTGGACAAACCCAAACTGCTCATCTATGTCGGCATTGACGAACCCAAAGGGGTCTTCTACGGCGGTCTGGTGGCCGCGCCCATTTTCCGGGAGATCGCCCAGGAAATCCTGCCGATTCTCTCCATCTTTCCGGAACATCGCGTCGACCCCGAACTGCCTGCCTTGCATGATCCGGCCGCAGACAAGAAGGGCGAACCCCACGAGAAAGAGGAGCCCAACGCCGGGCACAAACCCGGCCAGAAAGGGGATGGCAAGACAGACAAAAAGACCGAGATCGCCAAAAAGACCGACAAGAAGAACGATCCGAAGGGAGAGAAGAAGGGAGACAAGAAAGAACCCGAGCCGGAAGAACCCTCGCCGCTGCTGCATCTCAGTCTGGCGGACGCCCTGGAACAGCTCAAGAAAGAGGAGATCGTCCCCCGCATCGAAGGCCACGGCCGGGTGGTGCGGGTGGAAAAGAGTCCTGAAGGTGAGCTGCGACTTTTCCTCGAATGAGCCGCGCCGCCCCCATCGGCCCCCGGCCCTGCCGGGCGCTGGCCGCCGCTTGCGAGGGAGTGGTCGTACAGGGGCCGGACCCGGTGATCACCGGTTTGAGTGCCGATTCCCGTCAGGTGGCCCCCGGTTTTCTCTTTGCCGCCTTGCCCGGTCTGCACACCACAGGCCGCCATTTTGTCCCGGCCGCCCTGGCCGCCGGGGCGGTGGCCATCCTGCACGATGGTCCGCTCGACCTGCCGGCCGGGATCGCCCATCTGCATCACCCGCAACCCCGTCAGGCACTGGCCCGTCTGGCCGCCGCCTTCCAGGGTTATCCGGCCCGACAGATGACCATGATCGCCATCACCGGCACCAACGGCAAGACCAGCACTGCCGCCATGATCGAGGCCATCCTGGGTCAGGACCGGACCGATCACACCCCGCGTCACCGGGTTGGCGTGATCGGCACGACCGGCATCCGCCACCCCGGGGTGGAGGCACCCAATCCCC
>JAMOAX010000279.1:0-1978 GCA_039908555.1 Magnetococcus sp. DMHC-8 | reverse complement strand
CATGGCACGGGGTGCGTGCCTGTCCAGGTCCTCCCGCAGGCAACTCTCCAGCAGGGCCATTTCCACGTTATTGGGGGTCTTGGAGATGCCGATCCTCTGGCAGAAGGCGCGAATGGCCGCCGGTGTATAGCCACGTCGCCGCAACCCCGACAGAGTGGGCATGCGGGGATCGTCCCAGCCATCCACCACCCCTGACTTGACCAGAGCATTCAGCTTGCGTTTGCTCACCACGGTATGTTCCAGCGACAACCGGGAAAATTCGATCTGCTGCGGATGGCAGGGCAACTCCGTCTGCAACCGATCCAGAATCCAGTCGTACAGGGGGCGGTGGTCTTCGAATTCCAGGGTGCAAAGAGAATGGGTAATCCCTTCCAGGGCGTCACAGATGCAGTGTGCGTAGTCATAAGTCGGATAGATGCACCATTGTTCCCCGGTCTGGTGGTGCCGGGCATGCAGGATGCGATAGAGCGCCGGGTCCCGCATGTTGATGTTGGGAGAAGCCATGTCAATCCTGGCCCGCAGGATGTGGGTGCCATCGGCAAACTCGCCGGCCCGCATGCGGCGAAACAAATCCCGATTTTCCGCCACCGGGCGCCGGCGAAAAGGACTCTCCCGCCCCGGCAAGGTCAAGGTACCACGGTATTCCCGCAAGGCTTCGGCACTCAAACTGCACACATAGGCATGGCCATCCTCGATCAGCCGTTCCGCCAGTTGGTAGAGCCGCTCAAAATGGCCCGATGCGTAATACAGTCGATCACCCCAATCAAACCCCAGCCAACGCACGTCCCGGCGGATGGACTGGAGGTAGGTCTCCTCTTCCTTGAGGGGGTTGGTATCGTCAAAGCGCAGATTGCAGACGCCTGCATATTCGGCGGCCACACCAAAATTCAGGCAGATCGACTTGGCATGGCCAATGTGCAGAAAACCGTTGGGCTCTGGGGGAAAACGGGTCATGACCCGCCCACCCTGTTTGCCGGCCAACAGGTCGGCAGCGACGGTCTGACGGATAAAATCAAGCGGGGGGGACTCTTCACTCCTGGACATGGCAGACAAACACCTTTCAATGACGGGCTTACAAGAGTTACCAGGGGGATGAAAACAGACGCAACTGCCGCCGGCAAACCAAGTGGTCGGGAATGAATCGGGCGACCATGGCCCAGAATGCCGGCGAATGATTCATGTAACGCAGGTGACACAATTCGTGCACCATGACATAGTCCCCCAGATGGGTTGACAGGCACATCAGGCGCCAGTTCAAACTGATGGTTTTTCTGGAGGAGCAACTGCCCCAGCGGCTCTTTTGGCTGCGGATGGTCAACCGGGCAAACGGGGCGTCCAGGGCGGTTGACCAGCCAGCCAAACGGGCAGGCAGATGCAGCAGGGCCTGTTGCCGATACCACTCCTCCAGCAGGCCGGTCAATACCGACCGGTCCCGATGGTGCGCCGCCACCCACAACTGTTCTCCCTCCCGAACCAGGGGTCTGATTTGTCCCGCACCAAAACACAGTTGCAGAAAGCCATCCAGGAAAGGCAACCGGGTTCCCTCCTGCAGGCCTGGTTGAGCCGCTGCGGCCTGCTGCGCCTGCCGAAGTTGCTGCAATATCCAGACAGCATGGTCGGTCATAAACTGCTCCGCCTGGCGTAGACCTCCCCGCCAGGGAATGCGCACCTGCAGCCCCTGGCCATCCACCCGCAGGCTCATCCGTTTGCGTCGGCGCATGCGCACCAGCAGATAGGGGATCTCCTCGCCCTGCAAAACGATCAAACCCTGTCTGGAGTCCATCGAGGCGCCCAGCATACCCCACCCTCACCATTCAGCCAAAGGCGGAAGTATGGAGTGCCCATCTCCGGGTTGCAATGGGATTTTTGCGGAAAAGGGCGATTTCACCATCCGCCCCCCGTCGTGATGAAGTGACAGGAATCACTTGCCCGTTGAGGCACATTTCTTTCATAGTGGGGGTTTCTTCCGACAGATGGT
>JAMOAX010000278.1:0-1987 GCA_039908555.1 Magnetococcus sp. DMHC-8 | reverse complement strand
CAAATCAGGTTGGTTGACCCTCTGGCGGGGCGACAAAGCTGATTTGATGGGTGCAAGCCGCTCCAACATCGCCAGATTGCCTGCGGCGCATGTTGAAAACGCCGCAGCAAAAAGCGGCTGCGGCTCTTTTGAAAAACAACGGCAACGGCAACAGCAAAGTCCCAGGGCGCTGCCCTGGACCCGCCAGGGGAGATAATCTCCCCTGGACCCCATGATACTTTACCCGTTAAATCAGCCTGGTCGCCCCGCCAGGCGGTGTTCTGCAACAACCATAGGGATGGATTATCATGCTGGCCTGTGTCAACACGATTGCCATGGAGGGGGTCAAGGCGGTCCCGGTCGAGGTGGAGGTGGATTTGAGCCGGGGGTTGCCGGCCCTGAGTGTGGTGGGTCTGGCGGACGAGGCGGTGCGGGAGGCCAAGGATCGGATTCGGGCGGCCTTGAAAAATTCCGGTTTCAAACTGCCGATGTTGCACATTACCATCAACCTGGCGCCGGCCCATCTGCCCAAGGTGGGTTCTGCCTATGATCTGCCCATGGCGTTGGGATTGCTGGTGGCCATGGAGCAGTTGCCGGCGACGGCCTTGCGGCAGCGCTTGTTTCTGGGGGAGTTGGCGTTGGATGGCCGGTTGAAGCCGGTGGCGGGCGCCCTGCCGGCGGCCGTTCATGCCCGGCAGGCGGGCTGTGAAGAGATCATCGTGCCGGAGGCCAATGGGCTGGAAGCGGCGTTTGTCGAGGGGGTGCGGGTGATCGCACCCCCGCATTTTTTGGGGTTGATCCGCCATTTGTTGGGCGTGGAGCCGTTGGCCCCGGTGCCGGTCACGGACTGGCAGGAGTGGGTGCGGGAGGAGCGGCAACCCCGGCGCAATCTGCGGGAGGTCAAGGGGCAGGAGTATGCCCGTCGGGCGCTGGAGGTGGTGGCGGCGGGTGGGCACAACCTGTTGATGAGTGGTCCGCCCGGTTCGGGCAAGACCCTGCTGGCCCAGTGTCTGCCGGGCATTTTGCCCCCCATGACCCTGGACGAGGCGTTGGAGGTGACGACCATCCATTCGGTGGCGGGACGGTTGGACCCGTTGCGACCCTTTGTGGGGACGCGGCCGTTTCGGGCGCCGCATCATACCGCCTCGCAGGTGGCGTTGATCGGCGGGGGTGGTCATCCCCGGCCCGGGGAGGTGAGCCTGGCCCATCGGGGCGTGTTGTTTCTGGATGAGATTCCCGAGTTTGGGCGCACGGCGCTGGAAGTGTTGCGTGAGCCGCTGGAGGCGGGGGAGGTGCACATCTCCCGGGCGGCCTTGTCCACCCGTTTTCCGGCCTCGTTTCAGTTGGTGGCGGCCTGCAATCCTTGTCCGTGTGGTTATCTGGGTTCGGCGCATCGGGTGTGCCGGTGTGCGCCGTTGCGGGTGGAGCAGTATCGTTCCCGGTTGTCCGGGCCCTTGCTGGACCGGATTGATTTGCACGTCGAGGTGCCGGCGGTGCCCCAGGAGGTCTTGGTGGGGATGTCCACCGGAGAGTCGTCGGAGCAGGTGATGGAACGGGTGGTGCAGGCCCGGGCGCGGCAGTGGGCCCGCAATGGGGCCGGGGTGAGCAATGCCCGTCTCGATGGGCTGGTATTGGAGCGGATTGCAGCCTTGACGGACGACGGGCGTGTTTTGCTGATGACGGCCGGGCAGCGTCTGGGTTTTTCCGCCCGCAGCCACAACCGCATTTTAAAGGTTGCCCGGACGATAGCCGATCTGGACGAGGCGGAGCAGATCACGCCGACCCACCTGGCGGAGGCGATCCAGTACCGGGTGGGTGGCCTGTTCACCCAGGGATGATGGATTGGCTTTGAATAGATAAAAAAACACCCATGGGGGTCCGGGGGAGATTATCTCCCCCGGCGGGTCCAGGGCAGCGCCCTGGGACTTTGCTGTTGTGTGCCCGGCATGGCACACATACTTGGAGGTGAAAGTCCTCTACAGGCCCGGTAAGGGGAACTGTTAGCCGG
>JAMOAX010000104.1:0-10216 GCA_039908555.1 Magnetococcus sp. DMHC-8 | reverse complement strand
TTGGAACGGGGGGTGCGGCCGATGGGGGATTGATCGATATGGATCACCTTGTCCAGATGCTCCAGCCCGACCACCCGCTGCAGTCGTCCCCCCGGGGTGCCCGCCGTGTTGTGGAGGCGGTGTTGCAGGGCCGGCAGCAGGGTGTCCAGAATGAGGCTGGACTTGCCGGACCCCGATACGCCGGTGACGCAGGTAAACACCCCCAGGGGGATGGTCACGTCGATGGCGCGCAGGTTGTGGGTCGTCACCTGTTCCAGTCGGAGCTGCTGCCGGGACTGGACGGGGCGGCGGGTGGCAGGTACGGCAATGGTGCGTTGTCCGCTCAGATATTGCCCGGTGAGGGAAGCAGCCTGTCGGCTCACCTCGGCGGGGGTGCCCATGGCCACGATCCGGCCGCCGTGTTCTCCTGCCCCCGGTCCCATGTCCACGACAAAATCGGCCCCGCGAATGGCCTCCTCGTCATGCTCCACCACCACCACGGTATTGCCCAGGTCCCGCAGGCGCAACAGGGTGGCGAAGAGTCGCTGGTTGTCCCGCTGATGGAGACCGATGCTGGGTTCATCCAGGATGTAGAGCACACCGGTCAGGCCGGAGCCCACCTGGTTGGCCAGGCGGATGCGCTGTCCCTCGCCGCCGGACAGGGTGGTGGCGGACCGGTCCAGGCTCAGGTAATCCAATCCCACGGCGATGAGAAAGCCCAGCCGGCCTGTCACCTCCTTGAGGATGCGGGCCGCGATGGCCTGTTCCCGGGGGGTCAGAGTCAACTGTTCCACAAAGTGTACCACCTGGGTGAGGGGCAGGGCGGAGAGGGAGGCAATGGTATGCGTGCCGATCCGCACGTGCAGGGCCTCCTTGCGCAGCCGCTGGCCCTGGCAGGCCGGGCATGGCTGGCTGGCACGGTAGTGGCCCAGCTCTTCCCTCAACTCCTCGGACTCTGTCTCCAGGTAGCGGCGTTGCAGCAGGGGCAGCACCCCTTCCCAGGTGCGCAGGGCGGAAAAACGCCGTTTGCTGCCCTGGAAATGGAAACGAATTTTTTCCGGACCGGCCCCCTGCAGGACGATCTGCCTGGCCTCCGGTGCCAGATCCTCCCAGGGGGTATGGATGTCAAACCCGAAATGGCCCGCCACGGCGTACAGGGTGCTTTGGGCGACATGGGCGGTGGGTTTGGCCCACGGGGCGATGGCCCCCTGCCGCAGGGAGAGGCGGGGATTGGGCACCACCCGTTCCGGGTCAAAAAAGGCCCGGGTGCCCAGCCCGTCGCAGGCCGGGCAGGCCCCGAAAGGATTGTTGAAGGAGAACAGGCGCGGCTCGATCTCCGGGTAGGAGATGCCACAGCGGATGCAGGCATGCTGGGTGGAGAAAAGCAGCTCCTGGACCGGGTCCGACAATACCTGAATGCGCACCACCTGACCACGGTGTTTTTCCCCCTCCCGGGGTATGCCCGCCGGTGGGCGCGGGCCCGGTTCGGCACCGCCTGTGGGGCGGGTGACGGCCGCTTTCATGCCCAGGGTGTCGAGCACGTTCAGGGCCACCTCCAGGGAGTCGGCCAGGCGGGATTCGATGCCCGGTTTGATGGCAATCCGGTCCACCAGGGCCTCGATGGTGTGGGACACATTTTTGTCCAGAGAGGGCAGCGACTCCAGTTCGTGGCTTTCGCCATCCAGCAGCACCCGGGTGAACCCCTGGCGGCGCAGGGCGTCCAGCTCCTTGCGGTGTTCTCCCTTGCGACCGCGGACGATGGGGGCCAGCAACAGCAGGCGGCTTTTGTCCGGCAGGGCCATGAGGGTATCCACCATCTGACTGACCGTCTGGCTGGTGATCGGGTCGCCGCAACCGTGGCAGTGGGGATGACCGATGCGGGCAAACAGAAGGCGCAAATAATCATGAATTTCGGTGACCGTGCCGACAGTGGAACGGGGATTGCGACCGGTGCTTTTCTGTTCGATGGCGATGGAGGGGGAAAGACCGTCGATGGAGTCCACCTCGGGCTTGTTTTGCAGGCTCAAAAACTGGCGGGCGTAGGCCGACAGGGATTCGACATAACGGCGTTGTCCCTCGGCGGAGAGGGTATCGAAGGCCAGCGACGACTTGCCGGACCCGGAAACGCCGGTGATGACGGTCAGGGCATTTCTGGGCAGTTCCAGATCAATATTTTTCAGGTTGTGTTCGCGTGCGCCGCGAATGACAATGTTGCGCTCAGTCACTGTTCCAGGCCCCCATTCCTGTTGGATGGTTGCAGGGGAGAGCCGACGGGCAACCCCCTGCCGGCGATGTTCAGGGCAGGTCCCACAGGCACAAAGGGAGCATCATAGCATGGTTGGCTACATGACGGAAATGGTATTGGAAGGTCGGCCGGTACTTTGTATCGGTGGCGGGCAGGTGGCGTTGCGCAAGATTGCCGGCCTGCTGGGCTGTGGTCCGCGGATCACGGTGGTGGCTCCCGAGCTGCATCCGGAGCTGGTCACCCTGGTGCAGGCGGGTCGGCTTGACCATCGGGCGGTCTCCTTTGCCCCGGCCCTGCTGGAGGAGGTTCCCCGTCCGGTGCTGGTATTCGCGGCCACGGGGCAGTGGGCGCTCAACCGGGAGATTGCCCGGTTGGCGGCGGCACAGGGGTTGTTGTGCAATTCGGCGGATGATCCGGCCAGCAGTGGTTTTCTGGTGCCGGCGGTGGTGCGGCGTGGGCCGGTGGTGGTGGCGGCTTCCACGGGTGGCCATTCGCCTGCCCTGGCCCGTCTCCTCAAGGAGCGGCTGGAGGTGTGGCTGGAACCGGGTTGGGGAAATCTGGCATTGTTGTTCGGGGCCATGCGGGCGCGGGTCAAGGCCTGTTTTCCCGACTCGCCGGCCCGTCAGGCCTTCTGGCGTGCCACCTGTCTGGCGGTGGCCCGGGAGCGGCGGTTTGAACAGGCGGACAATGAACAATGGCTGACCACCCGTCTGGCCGAGGCAGGCGGCGGGCCAGGCGATACTGACCTGTCGGTGTGAAGAAGGGGCTTGGCCGGTATTGCGGGTCCAGGGGGGTCACCCCCCTGGCGGGTCCAGGGCAGCGCCCTGGGATTTTGCCGTTGCTGTTGATTGTCAAAAGAGCCGCAGCCGGTTTTTGCTGCGGCTTTTTCAGCATGTGCCGCAGGCGGACTGGCGGTGATCAACGAGACGGCGCGGAGAGTCCACAAAATATTTGCATGCAACATGGATTTTTTAAAAATTTCTTCTATTCTGGATGGGAGGGCAGGCAGGGTGACAGGGCATGGCGGGTGCGCGGGTGAGGCAGGCATGAGTGGAACACGGGCAGGTTCAGAAGGGGTCGAGTGCTCTTCCCCGCGCCCGCTGGTGCGCATCTGCACGGACGGGGCCTGTCAGGGCAATCCGGGTCCGGGTGGCTGGGGCGCCCTGCTGGGGTACGGCACCCATGAAAAAAGGCTGTCCGGGTATGCCGTGCACACGACCAACAACCGCATGGAGATGCTGGCCGTCATCCGTGCCCTGGAATCGCTGAAACGGCCCTGTCGCGTGACATTGACCACCGATTCCCAGTATGTCAAGAATGGCATCACCCAGTGGATCTGGCAGTGGAAACGGCGCAACTGGCGCAAGGCGGATGGCCAGGCGGTGCTCAATGTGGATCTGTGGCAAAGATTGGATGCACTGTGCGGTCAACATGAGGTAGACTGGCAGTGGGTCAGGGGACACGCCGGCCATCCGGAAAACGAAACGGCGGATCGGTTGGCGAGAGAAGGCATACAGCAAGGCCGGGAAGGGGTCCTGCTCCCGGACCCGGCGGGGTGATGCCCGCAGGAATCCTATTCACGCAAACGATGTCCTCCCCGGACGGGAGGCTGCCTGGCAACAAAGGAGAGATTATGTTCGAAGATCAACTGCAAGCCGTCCAAGAGTTGTTGACCACCAGTGAAAAATTTCGTCAACTGCATGATCAATATCAGGCCATCAAAGCGGAGATCGACACGCATGGCCATGCCCGGGACCAGTTTACCCTGGAGCGCATGAAAAAACAAAAACTCATGCTGAAGGACCAGATGGCCGTGCTGCTCAATCAACATACCAGTCGGTGATCAGCACACGGCTGACATGGTCGGGTTGAGGGGACTGGTTGGGGCACACCCTGTCCGGGGAGGCAACGCCTCCCCGGATTTTTTGTGCTGATCCCGTATCACCGGGCAGGCGTATCAGGACAGGAAAAGGGCGGGTGGCGGATCACACCTGGAATCTGCCCAGCAGGGATTTGAATTCCTGCACAATGTTGGTGACAGCATCGGCCTTGTGCCGTACCGAACCGCTCAGGGTACGCACATCGCCAATCGAGGCTGTCATCTTGTCCATCGCCTGTGCAATTTCTTGTGAAGAGAGGGATGCGTCAACCACATTTTTGCCAACAGCCTCGGCCCCCTGTGCCACCCCGGACATGCTGTACGTCATCTCGGACACCTCGGCAGAAGCCTGCGCCACATGGCGTGCCACGTCTGCGATCCCCTGCGAGATCTGATACATGCTTTGTGAAATCTTTTCAATCCCCTGCGCCGATTCTTCGACCCGGTTCGACACCTCGTTGGTCTCCCCGGAGGCCTTTTTCATGATATGGGCAATGTCATCAATAGAGCGGCTTTGTTCATTGACGGATGCCAGGATGCCGTTGTTGGACTGATTGATGCGTTCCATGCCCGTTGTCACAGTGTGGGACGTGGCCACCACATCATCGGTCTGCACACGGATTTGCTCGACCTGCTGTGCAATCGTATGCGTGGCATCGCCCGTCTGCAGGGCCAGGGCTTTGACCTCGTTGGAAACCACCGCAAAGCCCTTGCCCATTTCACCCGCCCTGGCGGCCTCGATCGCGGCATTCAGCGCCAGCATGCTGGTCTGATTGGCAATGCCGTTGATCAAATGGACCACATTGCCGATTGCCTTGGCGGATACATCCAGTTTTTCCATGACCACCGAACTGCCATGAGCGCACTGACGGACCTGTTCCGACTCACCCCGGGCCCGTTCACACTGCTCCCGCACCGCATGCAGCGCGGTGTTCATCTGTTCCAGGGCAATGGCCATGTTGGAGACGTTGCCGCTGGCGCGTTGGGCCGCCTCCCGGACGTGTTGCATATGGCTCGTGGCCTCGTTGCCGGCCGAGACCACCTGGTTCAGGCGGGTACTGCTCTCCTCCGCCGTCATGGCAATCATGTCCATGTTCCGGTTCATCTGGTCGACAGACGATGAAATCCCGTTGATGTTATCGTTGATTTCCCGCATTTCCAGCACAATGGCATCCATGTTCCCACTCATTTTCAGGGTGGTCATGGCAACAAGATCGGCGCCGCCACTCATTTTTTCTGCGTCTGCCCACAGGTTGGCAGAGGTCCGGGCCAACTCGCCCGCGGCTTCATCCAGCCGCGTCGTTTGCCCGGACAACGTGCCAACCATCTCCCGCAAATTTTCTTTCATGGATGCAAAGGCTTTCAACAATGCATCAAATTCACGAAACCGCGTCTGGATGCCGGGCGTCATGGCCAGATCCAGGGTGCTGATCCGCTGCGCGTCGGCCGCCAGGAAAGAGAAGGAGCGCATGATGCTCCGACTGATCCAGACACCGACCATCAACATGACGACCAGGGTCGCGACAGAAACAGACAAGGAACGCCAAACCGCCTTTTTGGCCTCCGCCAGCAAATCATCCTCTGGAATAATGACACCTACCGTCCAGTTTCTGGACGGTTCCAGCATTAATGGTGCATAATATGCGAAATATTGACTGCCGGACTCCGCAAAAGAAAAATAATGGCCCTGGCCGGTATTGTCCGTGGTCTTTCCGGCGGTTTCAAGCTCTGCCGTCATCTGGCGGTAGGAAGCGACGATGGCCGGATCGCCCACCTCCAGGACCCGGTTCAACTGAATATCGCCATTCTCTTTGATGCGCACCACCGCCTCGAAATCGGTCATGGCCACCATTTCACCCAACTCGTTAAAAATGAATACCCGACCATTCTGGCTGATCTGCAATTGTGCCAGAAAATCGGAAATATCCTTCAACACGATATCAATGCCGGCCACCCCGACCGGTTTGCCATCCTTGCGAACCGGCATGGCGACGGTGATGCCAACCTGCGACAGGTTTTTGCCCTGAAAAACATCCAGCCAGGTATAGACGCTGGTCCAGAACAGGCCGTCAACCTGTCTGGAACCGATGTACCATGGCCGCAAACGGGGATCATAGTTGAAGTCATACACTTTTTCCTGCGCAACCAGGCCGCCGCGATCATCATGCCCGTACCAGCGTGTCGCCAGGTAGGGAGAGAGCAGCGCCGCGATCTTCTCCTTGTCGTGGAGTGACAGGGTGGCCGCTTCGCGCAAGGCAGCCCGGCTGGCTGGAGAGTCATCCAGGCGTTGCAACACCCGTGCACGGATGGATGCATCCCGTTCCCTTTTGTTCAACCAGTGATTGCCCTGCTCGTCTCCGTAGTAGATCAGTTTGAACTGGGAATAGGTCGTCAACTCCTTCCACGTGATCCGGTTGAAGTGTTGCAGGAACGCCTCTCCCGTATTGTCCATTTGAAACAGGTGGGCATTCAATTGTACAACGGCAGCGGCGGAGTTCAGGAAACCGAAAATTTTATCCGCAACCTGGTGACCCGTATTGGTCAGGGTGTTGCGTGCCGTCACCTCTGCGGTACGCAGTGAGGATTGATAATTCAGCAGCATGTTGACGAGAGAGATCACGCCAACCAGGGCAATGAAAGTGGCGGGCAGAAACTGTTTCAGACGGATCATCAGTATGGCATGTCCTTGCAGATCGTTTCATCCATGGCGCCGTTTTTTTACCCGGGAAACCGTGCCGTGATTGCGGGTCCAGGGGGGTCACCCCCCTGGCGGGTCCAGGGCAGCGCCCTGGGACTTTGCTTTTGCTGTTGATTTCAAGAAAAGCCGCAGCCGGTTTTTGCTGCGGCACTCTCAGCATGCGCCGCAGGCAAGCTGGCGAAGCCGGACATTCTGTCGGACGCAACGATGATCAAAGCCCTCACCACGCAACCCGGGCAGGCCGCCGGCATCCGACCGCCTGCCCCGCAGCTGCGCCAGCCTTATTCGTATCTGGCTGTGGTCTTGCCAGAGCTTTGGTTCCAGAAAATGCTAATCTTGGAAACCGAGCACAGGTCGATGTCGTGCCAGACGGCGGATGAATTATCAATTTCGTAGACCACCTTCAAATCCCATGCGCAGGTGGTCGTACCGCGCGAGAAATGGATGGGCACGGCGTCGCCGTCGGGCATGGTATCCCGGCCCAGCACATCATTTTCCCAGTCATCGGCATGGGCCGGTGAGATGAACACCTTGTCAATCACATACCCTGTTCTGTTGACCAGGGTGAAATCCTGATTCGGTCCAGCCAGGAGAGTGCCTGCCAACAGTTGTGAGGACAGGATGAGACCCATTGACAAAAAACGCTTCATTCATTGACTCCCGTGGGTTGTTCGTGTGACGGATGGCTGCATCACTCTCCGCGTATCCTGCCGACCACACCGCGCCAGGGAAAAGGCGGGGCATGGGGGGATGGGGGGCGGGGCAAGCCTGACGCGCTGTCAGGCCACCCCAATCCGGCGCAGTTTATCGAAACATTGTTGACAAGGCAAGACAGTCTGCGGTTCAGTAGCGTCGTCCCAGCCAGACGCGGGGCCAGGCCAGGAGGGCCTTGACCCGGGCATCGAGAAAGGGGGCAGCGATCCGGCGGGACCGGGCCAGTGCGTCCAGGGCATCCTGATGAAAGGTGGGAAACTCCGTGCTCAGCAAGGCAAACTCGCGCAATATGTGGGCCAGTTGGCAATCGTCGGCGATCTCCGGCACCCCTCTTTCCATGACCTTTTCCAGGGTGTACAGGCTTTCCAGCCGCTTGTCCGGGTCATCGATGAACCGGGAACGGGAGATGTGCAGGGCAATTTCCGTATAACCGCCGACGCACAGGGTATCGTTGGCGATGGCCTGGCTGACCAGGTTCTGGACCAGTTGTATTCTTTCCCAGTCATGCCAGAGGCGTTTGAGTTCCCCCGTCCTGCCGGCGCTGAGACGGTTAAGATGGAGGACGACGGCGGCCAGGGTCGCCACCTGTTCGGGGCTGAGAGGGCGTTTCGCCAGATTGTCGAGCAGCATTTTGGCCAGGAAGGAGAGATATTCCGTCCACATGGTGCGCCGTCTGGCCCATGGCCACGGCAGGCACAGGTAGGAGTGGACGACCGACATGGTCTGGACAAAGGTGGCCGGGTCATACAGGTGACTTTTGGACTCTTCGGCGCTGGACTCTTTCCAGGCCTGATTGATGCCTGCCATGCTCACGGCACCGCAAAACACGAATTCGGTTTTTTTGAACATGGCCATACGACACCCATTCGCCTCTCTGTCTGCCAGGATGATCCCTCTGTCAGGGCCGCAACGGACGTTGCGGCCTTGCCCTTGGCCCCAGCACCGGGAGAATGGCTTTTTCCTCCCAACCCGCGGCTTCCGTCATTATAGTGGCGGGGCAGGGCCGCGGCAAGGCTTGACAATTGGCTGTTTTTCGGTAGGATTCCCCCGTTTTGACCGGTCCGGTCGCCGGCCGGTCATCGGTTCGGCGGGTTGCACGTCGGCCCTGCAGAAGGAGAGATCATGCCACCATTCAGACCTGTCCTGGTCTTGCTGCTCCTGTCCTGCCTGGTGGCGGGCCAACTCCTGGCGGGGGAGAAGGCCCGTTTCGAGCCCGGGCAGATCCGCCTGCTGGCCGACAAGGTCGAAAAAATATTGACAGACCGGGCGGTGCAAGTGGCCATCCTGGCGCGCATGGGTCGGCCCCGGTCGGAACTGCCGGAAGGGATGCATTTTACCCACGCCTCGTTTGTCGTCCGCGCCGCCGGGCGGGGGTCCGGTTATGCCGTGTACAACCTGTACCAGAAGAAGGACCAACCCGACACCAGCGAACTGGTCCAGGATTTTCCGGTCGATTTTTTTGCCACCGTGGCGGAACTGGAGGCCGGCATCATCATTCCTTCGACGGCGTTGCAGACCCGCCTGCTGGCGGTGATCGATTCGCCCACCTATCCCGCGCTGCACGATCCCCGCTACTCGCTCATTGCCAACCCGTACACGCTGGGGCGGCAAAACTGCACGGAATTTGTCCTGGACGTGCTGCAGGCCGCCCGCCATCAAACCGGCGACCTCGACCGGATCAAGGCCAGCGAAAAGGCCGAATTTGTGGCCCAACCGGTGCACGTCAACCGCTTGAAACTCATCCTGGCCGCCCTGTTCAGTGCGGAGGTCTCCCTGGCCGACCAGCCCGGCCCGCCGGTCACGGCCACCTTTGAACGGATCGGGGCTTTTTTGCTGGAACGGGATGCTGGCAGCGCAATGTTGACGGTGTTACCATGACGGGGAAGTGGGCACGCAGTCAACCCATCCTTTTTTGCAAGGAACACTGAAATGGCGCACACCATGGAAACCAGAGCACTGACCGCAGACATACCCTCGCCGCTGGCCGACCGGGTGGACCGTTTGGCCGCCAGCCTCGAACGCTCGCAAGGGTGGATCATCAAACAGGCATTGACATCCTGGATCGATCGGGAGGAAGAACAGGACTGTCTGACATGGGCCGAGATGGATGCTGATCAGGCCATGGTTGCCCGTGCAGATCATGGGTTGCTGTTGGCTGAACTCAATCGCTGCCGTGCTTTGACTCCCGGCCAACTCAGCCAACCCTCCGAGGCGATGATTCGTGCCATCCGGGATGACCCATGACCGTCATTGTGGATGCCAGCGTTGCATTCAAATGGTTTGTAGCGGAACAGGATTCCAGCTCGGCGCTTGCATTGCTGAATTCCGGACAAGCGTTGTGTGCTCCGGTTCTGCTGATCGCAGAGGTATGCAACGTGGGGTGGCGCGTATGGCAGCGCAGGGAAATCACCGATGAGCAGTTGCGGATTATCAGCTTGAGGATCGGAGAGCCGTTCTCAAAATTGGCTGGCTTGTCTCGATTGGCACCGCGGGCATCAGAGATCGCCCGGATTCTGAAACACCCAGCCTACGACTGTTTCTACCTCGCATTGGCTGAGCGTGAAAACGCTCCGCTGGTCACAGCGGACGAACGCCTGATGGCCCGATTGGTCGATACTCCCTGGGCATCCCTGGTCGTTGCTCTTTCCCGGTGGGGGGACAATCCCGTGACTGCCTGAACCGTGGCGGTTGCCTTTTCTGG
>JAMOAX010000277.1:0-1994 GCA_039908555.1 Magnetococcus sp. DMHC-8 | reverse complement strand
CGGGGATAACCGCCTGTGCCTTCGGTCCCACCATGCTGCTGACCCATCTGATGGGTGCCCAGACCGAGGGCAAACGGCTTCGTTACGAAACCAGTGGTGCCCAGAGCAACAACCAACAGACGGGGTATTTCATGACGCTCACCTTTCGATCATCATCCGGCCAGGGGATGGGATGCGTAAAAATCGGCCTCACGCAACGGCAACTCCACAGGAGCCTGGCGTACCGGGGCGGCGGCGGTCGCGGTGAGACCGAGCACACCCGCACCACCGGTCACGACCTGTCCCAGAAAAAGGCGGCGGCTGACCGGGGTTGGGTGGGATGCCGGGTCGATGACCGCCGGTGCGGCAGCCGTCCCGGCGGCGGGCAAGGGGGGTGGTTTCATGTCCATACTCCCGGAATGGTGTGCAAACAAACGGGACAACGTCCCTCCTTGAGATGGTTTTCCCGCACGGAAAACCCGAAACGGCGAATCAGTACCTGGCCGTCCCGGGGACACAGGGTGGATTCCGCGTCCTCTCCCGGTACGTTGCCGACGTAGACGTGTGTCAGGCCGGCATCCCGGGCCTCCCGCCGACAGCGCAGCAGGGTCTCGGCAGGGGTGGGGGGCAGATTGCGCAACCGGTACTGGGGGTGAAAACGACTGATGTGCAATGGGGTATCGGCACCCAGCTCCTGGCGAATCCAGACAGCCATCCGCCGCACCATGGCCAGATCGTCGTTCAGACCGGGAATGAGGAGGTTGGTGATCTCCAACCACACCCCCTCCTCGCGCAGGATGCGGAGCGCCTCCAGGACCGGCTTCAGGGTGGCCCCGCACACCGAGCGGTAAAAACCGTCATCAAAGGCCTTCAGGTCCACGTTGGCCGCATCCAGGGAGCGGCTCAGTTGCCGCAAAGGTTTGGGGTTGACATAACCGGCGGAGACCAGAACATTGCGCACGCCGGACTGGCGCGCCAACAGCGAAATCTCCCGCACATATTCATAAAAAACCAATGGTTCTGCATAGGTATAAGCGATAGAGGGACAGCGCGTTTCCCGGGCGGTCGCCACCACCTGTTCCGGGGTGGCCTGATAGACCACATCCATCTCCTGCCCGCTGCTTTTGGAAAGTTGCCAGTTCTGGCAGTTCAGACAGTGCAGGTTGCAGCCGGCCGTGGCGATGGAAAAGATGGACGTACCGGGCAAAAAATGGAACAGAGGTTTCTTTTCCATGGGGTCGACGTGAACGGACGAAGGCCGCGCAAAGGTGGTTGCCAACAACTTGCCGTCCACGTTGATCCGAATCCGGCAATCGCCCGCCCCACCATCGGGGATGGTGCAATAACGGGGACAGAGCTCGCAGACGACGGTGGACATGATGGCACCCATTCCCGGGATCGGAACAACTAGCGCGATCCATCCTACCGCACCCGTTCACCCTGGTGCAATTGTTGCTTTTGTATCGGTACGAATCACCTGCATCCCATTGTCCTGGCCGGCCTGGACCGGCCGAATGTCAAACAAATGACAAGAGCAGACCACGGGTTCCCAGGCAGGTCGGTCGTGCTGTGTCAATCAGGGGGATTGTTTTATGAAAAACCAGCCGGAAGTCAATCTGTGGATCGCCGTGTTGAGCCGTGCCGTTCTGGATTTGGATCTGCCCGAGGAGCAGACCAGGGCCATGGCCTGGTTCAAGGCGCCGGAAGAAGGGCCCGGGTCGTTTGCCTTTGTGGCCGAGGTGCTGAATCAGGACCCCAAAAGCTTAAGAAACCGGATCATGCGTTGGCACAAACACAAATCGAGCAATTTTCAACACGCCGCCTGATCCTGCTGCCACACCCTGCCTGGCGTTATCCTGCCGGTTGACCATTTTTTTTTCTTCTTTTACAGCATCGGTCTGCCTCTGGTAGCATCGGAGGGTTGACCGGTCGAAAAACCGGCACGGCCGGGGCCGGCCGTCAAACAGATCACATCGCATGCCAAGGAGAAGACGATGAGCATGGTATTCTGCCGC
>JAMOAX010000276.1:0-1994 GCA_039908555.1 Magnetococcus sp. DMHC-8 | reverse complement strand
ACAAAATGTCCGAACTGGCCGGATGGGATTGGGAGATGGTGGGCGTCGAACGAACCCGTCTGATTGAAGAGGGTTTTGACTTTGGGATGATTGGATTTACTGACGAGGATTTGGCAAATGTCTCCGACGGCCTGGATGGAGGACTCGAAGGAGAGGGTGTCGACGGTGGAGAGGGGGAAGTCATTCCCGAACTGCCCGCCAACCCCGTCACCCGTCCCGGCGACCTCTGGATACTGGGTGAGCACCGCCTGCTCTGCGGCGACAGCACCAAGGCAGAGGATGTCATTCGCCTGATGAAGGGCGAACGGGCCATCCTGTTTGCGACGGACCCGCCCTATCTGGTGGATTATGACGGCACCAATCACCCACCGAACAAGACGTACAAGGAGCGGCAGGAAAAAGCAAAATTGGCTGCTGAAGGAAAGGCGAAGAAAGGGTGGTTGGATGGCAACAAAGACTGGTCCAACACCTATGGCGTGACCTGGGATGACTCCAGTCAGGGGCCGGAACTTTACGAGGGGTTTATCCGGGCCGCCATGGACCATGCCATCACCGACCATGCCGCCTGGTATTGCTGGCATGCCTCGAAACGACAGGGGATGTTGGAGAGTGTCTGGGAACGAGCGGGTGCCTTTGTTCACCAACAGATCATATGGAATAAGCCATCACCGGTTCTGACAAGGACTCATTATTTGTGGAAACATGAACCGTGCTTCTACGGCTGGATCCGTGGCAACAGGCCGGAAAAGCTGGAGGGTGCCGATCCTGCGTATACCGTTTGGGACATCAAGGGGTTGACCGGCGATGAGCGTCCGGAGCATCCCACCCCCAAGCCGCTGGAGTGTTTTGGCATCCCCATGCGTCAGCATGTGCCGGTGGGCGGATTGTGCTACGAGCCGTTCTCCGGTTCCGGCTCACAGATCATGGCCGGGGAGGCCAACCACCGTCGGGTGTTTGCCATGGAGATCAGCCCGATCTATGTGGACGTGGCGGTGCAGCGGTTCATCCAGGCCACCGGCAAGATCGTCCACCTGGACGGCTCCGGCGGCAAGAGCTTTGCGGAGGTGGCCGCCGAACGGGGTGTTGTCCTGGATGCCCCTGGGGACTCCTGAAGTGGCGTTACTTTCTTGCCCGCTTCGAGAATCCGTCGGTCAGGAAGCCGCAGCGATCACAGGAGTGCAAGAGGCGACCTTGCCCATCCTGGCCGTCACGAATGAACTCGCCCTCTACTCCAGAACCGTCGCACCCTTGGGGGCCATAAAAATGGTCACCCAAGGGGCGCACCAACCGTCCCCTGGGGTCGGTGTAACTCGTCGGTTGGTTTGTCTCGGTGTTCATAGTCGTGCTCCTGTGCTGTTTGGTGGCCGCCGGGGTGTTTGATCCCGGCGGCCTGTTTGGTTCTCAACCTTCTATCCGATAGCTGCTTTTCTCACCAGCAGTGTGCGGCATGCGCACCACGTTCAAGCCCAGCCTCTTTTTGAGGGCACCGGCCAAAACCCCCCGTGCGGTATTGCTGTTCCAACTGGTGGCCTCGGTGATCTGTTCGATGGTGGCCCCCTCCGGACGCCGCAGCATGGCGATTACCTGCGCCTGCTTGGAATTCTCCCGGGTGCGGCGGGGGGTGGTGACCGGTTGCCTCTTTTTCTGTTTGGCCTCCTCGTGTCCCAGCATGTAGGCATCCGTCAGTGCGTTCCTGATCCAGGGCCAGTTGATGGGGGTCACCAATTCCTCCGGCAGATGCTTTCTGGCGATCCGCAGATAGTCCTCGTCGGCCTCCAGCAGGATGTCGGGGGTTTCGCCCTCTGCCAGGGCCTGCTCTGCGGCGGTGACGTCCTCCTCAAAGTCGGCATCCGCAGGGGCTTCGTCGGCAGTTGCCTGGACCAAGTCAGCCGGGTCCATCGGGACGATGATCGACCGGGGCGGTTCGTCATAATCATCCGGCCCATCCGGCTCTTCGCTGGCTGCGGCCATCTCCTCGTGGTAGGCCGCAGCGT
>JAMOAX010000103.1:0-10391 GCA_039908555.1 Magnetococcus sp. DMHC-8 | reverse complement strand
GCCGCTTTTGGCGAGCAGGTGAACACCCGGCTGCGGCAGGCCAGGAACACGACCTTCTCACCGGTTCTGGCCAGAGCGTGGGAGAACGCCGCCAAGGTGGCCCTCATCCGGGGGGTATCGGCCAATCCGGTCAAGCCGGTGATTCGGGGTGTGGACGCTGCCTGGGCCATCGCCCTGGTCTGCCACAGCGTCAACACCTTCATCGAGGATGTGGCACACAACATCGCAGACAATCAGACGGAGCAGAATCACAAGCGGGTTTTGGAGATCATCCGCAACGCGGGTCCGAAAGGGATCAGCAAACGGGATCTGACCCGGCGCAGCCAATTTCTGGAGCAACGGCAGCGGCAGGATATCCTGCAAAGTCTCATCGATGCTGGCCAGATCCTGGTGGAGACACAGCCAACCCGCACCATACCGGTGACGGTGTATCGGTTGGCCTGATGCCGTCTCCTGGGGGAACTGTTCCGTTCAGTCCGCCAAAAAGTGGCATCCGGCGGGCTGAACGGCTCATAATGCTGATTTTAAATGATATTTTATATGCGTCATACCCGTCACCGGGGGAATTTTGACAGATTTTAGCGAGTATCTCATTGATTTTAAAATGAAAACGCGAAACCCGTCACCGTTCAACTCTATAATAAAGAATAAAAGGTAAAAGGGCTATAACTCATACTGAACATCATGAATATATAATACTATAAAACAGCAAAAAGCATGCCAACATTAAGTCATTAGTTAACCTGTATTCTTTTCATGGGGTTGACGAGTGACGGGTATAAAATTTTCTTTTTTAAATTATCCAGTTAAAGCCGTTCCAGGTGTCAATTTTGGCGGTTTGACACCTTGCCGGGTAACGTATCCACCAACGCTGCAGAGCGAGGGAACCAGGGGAGGCCCCCCACTTCCATCGCCCTCACCCATTTCACCAAGAGGAGTGAGGATGATGGCTGTTTCACAATCCGCGCCGCAGAGCGCACCAATCAACCAGTTGATTCCATTGGACTTCGAGGAGAACGCTGTGCGTGTCACCTTCGACGAGCACGGCGCACCGTGGTTCCACGCAGGGGATGTTTGTCGGGTATTGGGCTTCGGCAACCCAAGGCAGGCGGTTGAGTCTCACGTTGACCAAGAGGATGTCCAGAAATTGGACGCCGTCGACAGTCCGGGTCGGACCCGGCAGGCAACCGCAAGGAGTGGCCGCCATGGATAACGCCCGCAACATTCTCACCCTGGACCTGGGCAGCAAGACGGGCTGGGCCCTGCATCAGGCCGACGGCACCATCACCAGCGGCACGGTGGAGTTCAAGCCGGGTCGGTTCGAGGGGGGTGGCATGGCCTTTGTCCGGTTCAAACATTGGCTGGATGAAGTCTGCCGTTTTGCCGAGCCCATCGCTGGCATCTGGTTCGAGGAGGTCCGTGCCCACGCAGGCGTGACAGCCGCTCACGTCTACGGTGGATTTTTGGCCCACCTTACCGCTTTTGCCGAGCTGAGCCAGATTCCGTACCAGGGGGTGCCGGTGGGTACCATCAAACGGCATGCGACAGGGAAAGGCAATGCATCCAAGGCCGAGGTGATCGAGGCCATGCGGCGGAAGGGACACACCCCAGCCGATGATAATGCCGCCGATGCGTTGGCCATCCTGCACTGGGTGATCGACAAGGAGGTGGCGAAATGATCGGCGGACCCAAAGCCCCGACTTCCTGTTTGGCTCGTGTCATCTCCGGGGAGATGGATATAGAGCGGGAAAAACGCAAAGGCTGGAGCAACCATGGCATTCTGGTGGTCGATCTGGATGACAGGCGACTGGGATGGCCGGAACGGGAGATGGTGAAACATCTGGCCAAAAGGCTTTTCGGACCGCAAGCGGTCAAGGAGGTGAGAGATGGACGGTAAATGGACGGCAAAGATGGTTGCCGACCGGTTGGAGGAAGCGGCCAGCACCATACGCCGCCTTCCGGTCGCCGGTTTGAAGCCGAAAGGATACAAGAGTGCGTGGCCGGAGGTCATTCAAGATGCCCTGGAGGCTTGTGGGGAACAGGCGATTGTTCGTCTCGGTCCGCCCCCGGCCGATGCCATCACCCGCATGGATGAGGCGATGGAGTGGTTGCGATGGCTGGAACCGGATCAGGTCCGCCTGGTCTGGATGCGGGCCACGAGGACTCCCTGGAAGCTCATCCTGCGGCAATGGTGTGTGAGCCGTGTCACGGCCTGGCGGGTGTGGAATTCCTCCATGGAGATCATCGTCAACAGGCTGAACATCGCACCGGTGATGCCGAAAGAACGGGCAAGGATGCAAAAGAGAGTGCGTGCCGGTTGATCGGTCAATATGTAAAAATGCAGTGTTCATGAGGAAATGGCCTGGTGCTCGACAGATCGGCACCAGGCCAAAATCACGGCAAAATGTTTAAACATCTTTCCGTGAGACATTTGAAACAAAACTTGCTATGATCTGCATCACAATCGGGGGAAGGCGCGCACGATAGCCGCACACCGATGTTCCATAATAACCGCACCCGTCCAGGGAAACCTGAGACGGGTTTTTTATTGCCGCACACCCAGAACCGCCATTGAGCGGTTTTTTTGTTGTCCCTGGTGTGCCAGCACCGGGGAGCTTCCGGAGGTAACAAACCATGTCGGAAATCGTTTTGGTTCCCATCAACAACATTGTCATCGGCAAACGGCACAGACAGGATTTGGGAGACATTGAGGCTCTTGCTGGCAGTATCAACACCCTGGGCCTTCTTCAACCCATTGGCGTGGACAGTCGGATGAATCTGGTCTTTGGTCAGCGGCGGTTGGAAGCCTGCCGGTCTCTGGGATGGGAAAGCATTCCCGTCCGCCTGATTGACGCACCGGCCATCCTGGCTGAAAACGATGAAAACGAAGTCCGCAAGGAGTTCACCCCGTCCGAGAGGGTGGCTATTGGCAAGACAATCGAGGAATTGCTGGGAAACCGACAGGGACAGAGGACGGATGTGGACGTGGCGGGACTTCCGCAAAATTTTGCGGAAGTGAAGGCCGGACAAGAGACACGTGCAGTTGCCGCTCAGATGGCTGGTTTCGGCAACGCAGAGACCTATCGTCAGGCCAAGGCGGTTGTGGCGAATGGGAGCCCAAAATTGGTGGAGGCGATGGACCGGGGTGAAGTCTCCATCTCGGCAGCGGCCACCCTGTCCAAACTGCCACAGGAGCAGCAGCAGGCGACCCTGGCGGGCGGCAAAGAAGCTGTGCTTGGCTGTGTTCGGCAGACCCGTGACATCCGGGAAGAGCCTCGACGCGACCACAACGATTTCAACCAGGTTGCCCAACCCCCGGCAAAGTCCGGCATTCAGGCGATGTATGCCGGACAGTCGGGCAACAACGAATGGTTCACACCGTCGAAATGGATTGAACTGGCCAGACAGGCAATGGGTTCCATCGATGTTGACCCGGCATCGAACGCCACGGCGCAACAGACGGTGCAGGCTGCCAGGTGGTACGACCAGGAGCAGGACGGGTTGCAGCAGGAGTGGTCGGGCAATGTGTGGTTGAACCCGCCCTACGCACGTGGGTTGATCGACGGGTTTGTCGACAAACTGCTGGAACAGTTTCAATCGGGCACCGCCAGACAGGCGATTGCGCTTGTGGATAACCGGACGGACACCCGGTGGTTTCATGCCCTCTGCTCTGTGGCGTCCGCCGTGGCCTTCACCAAAGGACGGGTAAATTTTTACAACGAAACCGTCGAGGCATCGTCTCCGGCCAATGGGAGCGTGTTTGTTTACCTGGGGCCATGTGTGAACGCATTCAAACGGGCGTTTGACCACGACTGCTTGGTCTTGTTCACCCACGAGGCATCATCAATCCAGGAGGTACACCATGGGTCGTGAAAATCCCCTGCGTTGGGACTGCGCTGCCAGGGGATGCTTCAACATCAAGAAACGCCCCAAGATTGAGGTGTTTGCTGAATGCTTTCCGGGCAACATCCAAATGGGCGACGTGGACGGCATCGTCGAGATCAACGGACAGGTGCTCCTGCTGGAGTGGAAGGAGTTTGAGCCGATCAGCACCGGGCAACAAATCATGTACCGGCACATGACAGAATCCTCCCCCTGTCATGTCATTGTGGTTGTCGGCAATCCAGAGACGATGCAGGTCGAAAAGTACACCTATTTCCAGGGAGGGGAAATGGCTGAATGGTTTCCTGGAGATCTGGTGGCATTGAAAGAGTTGATCCGAAGTTGGGCTCTATTCGCCAAGCAAATAAACCAGCCATTACGAACCCGCCCAGAGCAGTCTGCGGCGGGTTTTCACTAATCGGAGAAAAAGATCATGCCTCACCTGACCGAACATTTCACGTTGGAGGAATTGACACACAGCGATCTGGCCGTTCGGCAGGGCATTGCCAACCGACCGTCCAGCGACATTGTGGCAAACCTGAAACTGCTGGCGCAAAAGCTGGAGCAGGTGCGAACCATCCTGGGCCAGTCTGCGGTGATCATCTCCAGCGGATACCGTTGCCCGGAACTCAATACCCGGATCGGTGGTTCACGGACCAGCGCACACCTTCATGGCCTGGCCGCCGATTTCAAGTGCCCCGGGTTTGGATCACCCGCAGTGGTCTGCCGTGCGATCCAGAAACATGCCTCCCTGCTCTGCTTCGACCAGCTCATTTATGAGGGGACGTGGTGCCATATCAGTTTTGTTCCAGGTGATATGAATGCGCGTGGTGATGTCCTGACGGCCTCTTTCTCTGGCGGCAGGGCATCCTATACACGCGGGATTATTGGTTGAACGGGAGAACAGTCATGAACCGCATCACGCTTGCAATCGCAGCCAACATGGCCGCTCTGGTATACGACACCACCGCACAGCTTCCAGACTTTGCTGTCACGCAACACCTTCACGGCAACATTCAATGGCTCGCGGCCAGGAATGCGGACGCATTGTGGATCGTCTTTCGCGGCACCGACGAATTGGCAGACTGGGTCGACAACCTGGACGTTGCAAAGACGGTCTCTGCGCAGGGGTATGTGCATAAAGGTTTTGCCAATGCCATCGACAGGGTCTGGCGTTTTGTCCTGGACGAGGTCTATGCGCAAGAAATCCGTCACCTGCACTTTGTCGGGCACTCGTTGGGTGGTGCCCTGGCGGCCATTGCGGCGTCCCGATGTCTGTTGGGAGTGCTGGGCAATCGGATACAGCTTTGGACGTTCGGGCAGCCCCGTTGCGGTGACAAGCGATGGGCCGACTGGATGGATGAGCGGCTGGGTCAGAGATATGTCCGGGTGTTCAACGCTGGCGACATTGTACCCCATCTACCAACCTTCATGCGGTTTCGGCACGCTGGCACTGAGGTTTTCTTTGATGAGCATGGAAAGGTTGCCACGCCGACCTTCCTCCATCGGGTCACGGCTGCCGTCGAGGTGATTCGCACCCAGTTGCCATCGTCCATTTTACGGTTTGGGGCGCATTCCATGGGACGGTATCGGGACAACGTTTTCCGTATGCCATCGTGACCGAGCCCCGCTATCGCTTGAATCGAGAAGGAATGAACATGACCAAGAGTATTGCCAAGCTCACGGCGGAGGCACGGCGGTTGAAACTCCTGCAAACGTTGCACAATGCCACCGAATATACCGCCGACCTGGGCGTGTTGTGTGACTATCTGCTGGTTGGGATGATGGTTTTGCTGGAAGAGGTGGGATGGTTGACAGAGCACGGGCTGGTTGATCTGGATCAGGTTGACGGAGTGACATCGCTGCGGTTGACCCGACTGGGCAAGGATGTGGCCATGGGGAGGGAGCGGATTTCCGGTGTGCGCAGGCCGGACCCGCAATGATCAGCGTCCGGTTTGACAGTTCCGGCATCCAGCGGGCCTTCACTGATATGGCAAGGCAGATTCCCGCCGCCGCCTCCATGGCTCTCAACAGCACGGCCCGGGTGGTGGAGAAGGAGTTGAAGCGGACGATGTATTCAATCTTCGACCGTCCGACCCCGTTTGTCATGGACAGCCTGCGCACCATCCTGTCCAGCGAGCAGAATTTGCAGGCCAAGGTGTGGTTCAAGAATCCAGCCAACATGTGGGACAAAGAGCATTACCTGGCACCGCAGGTCTATGGTGGCAGCCGTCCATTCAAGCGGTTTGAGCAACTGCTCCAGAACGTTCATGTCTCCAGAAGTCTGCCGCGTGGCTGGTTCGCCGTTCCAGGATCAGCCGCCCGCAAGGACAGCTACGGCAACATGAGTCGCGGACAGATCGTCCAGATTCTCTCGGCGATGCGGGCCTTCAGCGAGGTGGGGTTCAACATGAACCGGCGCAACAAGGGGATGGGTGGCCGGGCCCGGAACAACCTGCAATATGTGGTCATCCAGCCCGGTCGGAACAGCAAACTGAAACCGGGCGTTTGGTTGCGGGGTCCGAACAATTCGCTCAGTCAGGTGCTGGCGTTCGTGCCGAAGGTTTCATACCGCAAACGGCTCAATTTCTTTGAGATCGCCCAGCGCGTTATGGAGCGGGAGATGCCAGGGCAGTTCAACAGGGCATTGCGGGAGTCCATTGCGACGGGGAAATGATACCACAGTAAAGGTTGAATCCATCCACATAAAGGACAGTGCGCATGCGAGAGATCCAAAAAGCAGGGGCCTCCTAAGAGGCCCCGCGCCTTGCAGTCGAAACCACAAGGGTAGTCGATCCCCCTGTACCACCAATCACTGTCCTTTGCAACAAAAATCTGCACCAGGGAGCAACCGGTCCGAGTTTACTGGCCAAGGCACATCCGGGGTTAAATGCCTTTCTCCATGATCCGGCTTGGCTTTTTGATGAGATCGCTCAGCGTGCCATGCCAGGACGCAACATGGGATCTCTCCTGGCTGTGTTTCATCCAGGGTTATTCCTCCAAGATCGCGTCTACTTCGGCGAACACATCTTCTAAAGGGTGTCCGAGGCCGTTCTGAATTTCCTGCTCACCCCTGGCCAATCTCTGGAGCAACGCCCGATCTTTCTCGTCACGTTCGTAAGACTCAATGCTCATCAGAACATCCGTGGCCCGTCCTTGTTGGGTAATAACGATGGGAACTGGGGCATGTTGCAACTGATTGACGGCTGCGACTGCGTCATGGAGCGGGTTAGACACGGGGATCGTTTCTGAAAGAACGGACATAGAGCCTCCTGCTGCATGTTTACTGGCATCGTCAAGGGTAACTCTATGCCCGACCCAAAGCAAGAAAACATGTCCGGTTTGATACGGCAGTGCGATGGCCAAATGATGTTGGGGAACGTACCGTCTGGACAATTCGTTGGAGGTGACGATGAAAGAACTAATGTTCATGGCTCAGGAATCCAACGATGAGCCCCCGCGTCGGGTGACGATCACCAAGGAGAAAAACAACCTGACCGCCCGTTGCACCTGCCCGCGTGGGGGAGTCGGTCACATCTGTCGGCACCGTCTCTCGATCCTTTCTGGCAATGGCAGGCTGGTTGTCAGTGACAACGTGGCCGACGTCAAACGTGTGGAGGCATGGGTCGTCTGGTCGGATGTTGGGGTGCTTATTGCCCGACTGGTCGAGGCACAGAAGCGGTTGCAGGCGGTCAGGGGTGAGGCGGAAAAGTCCGCAGTTGCGGTCAATGAGGCTGCCGATGAGGTGCGCACGGTTCAACGTCTGCTGGTGCGTGCCATCAACGAGTGATCGCTGCCACTGCACCCTATATCCGGGTCAATGAGGGGATGATGCCAGGGCACGTTCAATGGCGTCTGTTACAAACTGATTGAGACTCTTGCCCACGGCGTCCGCCACAGATGTGGCACGGGCATGCAATTCTGGCATTACCCTCACCATGATTTTCCCAGAAAAGGGCTTCTCCGGATTTTCGCCCCTTGATGCACATGTCTCCAGGTAAAAGTCAACAGACTCCTGAAAGACGACACGCAGGTCAGCCACCGAGTCACCGTGAAAAGTGATGATTGGTTTAATCCCAGCAATGCGACCGATGAGGCAGTTATCTTCGTCGCTGTACTCGATACGGGCGGCATACCCTTTATACATCATGGGATTCATGGTCGGACTCCTGTTCGTTCCAGAAACTCGCGTGCTGCGCGAACCTGATATGGTTTGGCCTCTTTGCCAGGATGCGGTCGGTGAAAGTCGGCGCGTTCACCATGCAGTACGAACCCGACTCGCGATCCATTGCCTTCGATCACCTCTGCACCAAGCGTCACAAACAACGCCTCAACTCTGCCCCACTCCATCGTTGCAGGAACCGGAGACGAGAAGATGGCGGTAAGAGTTTTTCGATGCGTGTTGTTCATAGCGCACAACGATAGCACTTTTTGATAGCATATTCAAGATCCCAAATGCAGGACGACCACGTTTTGGCAAAGGTCGTCCAACCGTCGAGCCATCCTTGGAAACAACTGAGTCTGTCTCAAGTCCGATTCAAGGAGGTGGCTGAATCGCCACACGTCGACAAAGTTTCCCGAAGTGGCTGGGCGGCCAAAGGTTGACAAAGTTTGGGAGAACCATGAGCCCGGCCTGCGGTCGACAACCATTTTCGGCTCATGGTGGTCTGAGGGGTTGGCAAGGTCGACAATCATTCCCCGTTCAAGGTGGCCTGAGGGTTGGCTCAGGTCGACAATGAGTCCCGACTCAGGATGAACTGAGGTGCCGCCAAGGCCGACAATCAGCCCCGGTTCAAGGCGGGCTGAGGTGCCGCACGGGTCGACAATCAGTCCCCGTTAAAGGCAGGTTGCCGTGGACTGAGCGACACCTGATTGTCGCCGAGGCACGCTGCTGAGGGTGGCTGATTGCCACCTCAGCCACCGTCCGAGCGGCACCTGATTGTCGCCGAGGCGCGTCGCTGAGGGTGTGGAGAGGTCCATCTCAGCCGCACCTGCCCGGCACCTGATTGTCGCCGAGGCGCGTCGCTGAGGGTGGCTGATTCGGCACCGAGCGCGGGTTGGACGTCGCCTGATGGCACCAATGATTACGGTCGCAGATGGTGCTGGTGGGGTCGTGACGCACACCGGGATGGATGTGGGGTAGGCAGCAGGCGGTCGGGGCATGGTCGGGCACGGGGATGCCGTTGCGACTGCTTGGCGATGCCATGGGTATGCCAGTCGAAAACGAAGGGTATGGGGTTTCCCATCTCCGCACCGGTCGCAACGTATTGCGTCATGTCATTGTAGTAAAGAAAGGCATTGGAAATACCAAAAAGACGCAACAAGGTGCGACTGGTGCGCACCGTTGGCATGATTTTCCGGTTCCTTCCTGGCCATAAAAAGCCTGGGTCGTTCGGACCGCACCGCCACGCTAGCGTCAGACTGAAAAACGGGTGGACAGTTGACACCCGGTGGACAGGCAGATAACCACATGAAAAACAAAGTCAAGTCTCCATTTCGGGTGAACACTTCGGGTGGACACCCCTCCCAGGCTTGTTCCAGGCATCTATCCAATTAACAAAGACAAATCTTGATTCTGGTGGACACACCAGGTGGACACCCGAACGGTTCACCTGGTGGACACCTTGCACGCATCGGAGGTGATCAATATGGGCATGGGACTCAGAGAGTATGCGAGACACCGTGGCGTTGCTCCCTCTGCGGTTGAGAAGGCACTGAAATCTGGCCGGATTCAGAAGGAATCGGATGGAACAATCAACCCAGCCAAGGCCGATGCGGCATGGGAAAAAAATACCAGCCCGGCGCAGCAAAGGAAGCCAGAACCGGTCCCGGTCAAACCTGCTCCAGTTCTCACTCCGGCCAAACCACTGCCCCCGCCAGTTCGCCAGCCAACCCAGCGACCGGTGGAACCGGAGCCAGGAGCAAGCGCAACAGGAGCACCGAACTACCAGATCAGCCGGGCTGTCCGGGAGACCTACAACGCCAAGCTCACCCGCCTGGAGTACGAGGAGAAGACGGGCAAGCTGCTGAACGCCGAGGAGGTTGCCAAGGAGGCTTTTGCGTTGGCCCGTCGGGTTCGTGACCGCCTGCTCAATATTCCCAGTCGCATGGCATCCGTGTTGGCCTCGGAGACCGACAGCAAGACGATCGAGGCCCTGCTGAGCCAGGAACTGCGCATTGCTCTGGAGGAGTTGTCGCAATGAAGCTGATCCCCGCCATGGCCAGTGCCATCGAGGTTTGGCCAGTAGACCGTTTGATTCCGTATGCCACCAATGCCCGCACCCACTCCGATGCCCAGGTGGCCAAGGTGGCGGCGTCGATCAAGGAGTTTGGTTTCACCAGCCCCATTCTGGTGGACGGTCAGGATGGGATCATCGCCGGACACTGCCGGCTGATAGCGGCCCGCAAATTGGGACTGGAGCAGGTGCCGGTCATCATCCTCGACCACCTGAGCGACGCCCAACGGCGGGCCTACATCCTGGCGGACAACAAGCTGGCTCTGGAGGCCG